>PWMM01000014.1 GCA_003558195.1 Syntrophomonadaceae bacterium | reverse complement strand
CCCCACGCCCTAAAGGCCAACGAAAGGTTTAAAATGATGCTGGTCATGATTCGATCATAAAAGCAGTATTTAAACGGGATTGATTATTCCCCGGAAAATTACTTCTATGGAGGCTTTTGAAATGTCATTTAAAATTAATGAAAACGTCACTTATGTCGGGAAGATTGACTGGGAGCTGCGTAAATTCCATGGGGAAGAACTGAGCACTCATAAAGGCACCAGTTACAACTCCTACCTTGTCAGGGGCAGTGAAAAAACAGCACTTATTGATACGGTTTGGAAACCTTTTGCAGAAGAGTTTGTTAGCAACCTTAAAAAAGAAATCGATTTAAAAGAAATCGATTACATCGTAGCCAATCATGGCGAGGTTGATCACAGTGGCGCTTTAAGTGAATTACTGAGGGAAATACCGGGAACACCGGTTTACTGCAGCAAGGCTGCAGTCAAATCACTGCGGGGCCAGTATCACCAGGATTGGAATTTTAAGCCGGTTAAAACCGGTGACAAGTTAAACCTCGGCGACAGAGAGTTGATTTTTGTAGAGGCCAAAATGCTGCACTGGCCCGATAGCATGTTTTGCTATCTCACAGAGAATAATATTCTTTTCCCCAATGATGCCTTCGGTCAGCATTATGCCTCTGAGCATATGTATAACGACCTGGTAGACCAGGACGAGCTGTACCATGAAGCTATCAAGTATTACGCTAACATTCTCACTCCATTCAGTAAGCTGGTTACAGCAAAGATTAAAGAAGTAGTAAGTTTGGAGCTGCCGGTAGAGATGATCTGTCCCAGCCATGGCATTATCTGGCGCGATGATCCTTTACAGATAGTTAATAAGTACATGGAATGGGCAGATGCATACCAGGAAAACCAGGTTACAATTATTTATGATACCATGTGGGACGGCACCAGGAAAGCCGCTGAAGCAATTGCCAAAGGCATCAAGCATGGCAACCCTGAAATTACCATTAAACTTTATAATGCCGCCCGGTCCGACATTAATGATATCGTTACAGAATCTTTCAAGTCCAGAGGCCTGGTAGTAGGATCACCAACCATTAACAAGGGAATTTTACATTCAATTGCCTCTTTTATGGAGACAGCTAAAGGCCTCAATTTCCAGGATAAAAAAGGCTGTGCTTTTGGCTGTTACGGCTGGAGCGGAGAATCGGTCAAGTTGATTAACACGCTGCTGGATGAAGCAGGATTTGAACTGATTAATGAGCAGGGATTGAGGATGTTATGGAATCCAGACGAAGAAGCAGTGGCCGCCGCCAATGCTTACGGGCAAGAAATTGGAAAAGCCCTGGCAAACTGACCGGCAGCAAATAACTGTTCACAGAAAGCTGTTATTGTAAGAAAGGGACACGCTTTGAGGGGATGCAGGCGAGTAAAGCCGGTCCCCTCTTTAGTGCCCCTGCCACAAAGATGATTTACCAATGCCATTCCAGTAGAGATCAAGCAACTCTTTCAACTGCGCTTCCTCCACGGCAATGTTATCGAGCAGCACCATTTCTCCAAGGACCTGTTGATTCAAAGCTAAGAACAGGCGGGCAGCCATTTCAACGTTTAGGTCAGAACGCATTTCACCAAGCTTGATCCCTTCACTGAGCAAACCGGATAGTTCATTAATCAATTCGCGGCGCTGCTCAAGAATCCACGTTTGCAGCTCTTTAAGATTCTGCGGCCTTTCGTTGAAAAGCAGGTGCAGCTTATTCCGGTTTTCCTTGATCAACTTCAGGTGATTAACTACAATTTCTTCCATTGCGGCCCTGGCTGAATGAGGACTAGTAAAATTTATCTTAAAAGTTTGCAGGTAAAGCCCGGCGCAGTAAGAAAAGCTTTCTTTGAAAAGCTCTTCCTTGCTGGAGAAATATTCATAAACCGTTCCTTTACCCACACCAGCCAGCTCGGCAATTTCAGTAATCTTCACCTGGTAAAAATCCTTTTCCAAAAACTTCTCAACTGCAGCATGGAGAATCTGTTCTCGCTTATTGCCGTTTTGATTCTTGTTGTTCTTCGCCTGGGGCATGGTTTTGATGCTCCTTTCAAAATACTGCAAATCTCAAGTCTGCAACGAAAGATTAAACATTATACAGTGCCTTGGAACACGGGAATTATCAATTTAGGCCGTTATATAGCCAGGTAAAAAAAGCATTGTTTCCTGTTAAGTCTCTCTGCCTCCCTTAAGTTTACCGGATTACCATGAATGTTTCCTGGACGTTGAGGTTAAATAGTAAAAGAATCAAGGCGGCCAGGATTAACACGATCACCATTCGAAAAATCATTTTTGCCAGGGAATTATTCTCTTTGGCATGCCCGGCAGAACCGGCGTAAGCAAGATCGGCTTTAGCTAACCCCGGTGCAGGTTGTTCCCTGGTTACCATCTTATAAATAGCTGGAACGGCCAGCAGTAAAAGCAGGGTTCCCGTGAACTGACCGCCAATGATAGTGATAGCCATCGGGGCCTGCAATTCTGCTCCTTCCCCAATTCCTAAAGCCAGGGGGAATAGGCCCAGGGCAGTGGTAGCTGTGGTCATCATAATTGGACGCAACCTGGCTACCGCCCCCTCCAGGATGGCCCGGTTAAGTTCCAGCCCATGATGCCTTCGCTGCTGGTTGATATAGTCAACCATAATAATGCCATCATTGACCAGGATGCCTGATAAGACAATTAAACCGATTAAAGCTGGCACGCTGATATTGTTACCGGTGATCATTAAGGCAAGCATT
>PWMM01000004.1 GCA_003558195.1 Syntrophomonadaceae bacterium | reverse complement strand
TTTATATCCAGCAGCTGCAGGATATAAAGGGAAAGAATTTTTTTGTTAAACGGGCTGATGTTTCTGGTTTCAGATTCGAATTCATAACTTTCCACGTTATGATTGGCGTAGGATAGCTCCGCTCCGAAGAGGACTATGATCCAGCTTACATGCATCCAGAGCATCAACAGGGGCAGGGCGGCAAAGGATCCGTACATTGCCCCATACCTGGCGGCGCCGATCTGGAAAGTAATGTATCCCCACTGGGCTACCTGGAAGGCGGTGCCGGAAATGATACCGGCGACAATGGCTGATGTAAAACGGACCCTGGTGTTGGGCATGACCATGAAAAGCAGGGTAAAAAGGATCCAGATGATCAGGTAGGGTGCAACCCTGATCATCAATAGCAACAGGGAATCGATTATAATCCCGTTAAGTTCTTCAACCTGGGTATTTAGGTAAACTGTGGTCACGCTGGCCAGGATGAAAAAGAGGGGAGCGATAAACATCATGGCAAAGTAATCGCTCAACTTTCGGGACAGGGGTCTACCCCTGCTTACCTGCCAGATTTCGTTGAAAGATTTTTCGATATTGTTCAGGAGCATGGCGATTGTATAGATCAGCGTGAACAGCCCGAAAGCGGCCAGGGTGCCGCCATGGATTTCGGCAAGCAGTAGTTCGGTTAGTTCCATAAGCCAGTAAAAAACCTCTTCCCTACCCACCAGGGCAGCCTGGAGCTGTATTTCTAGAAATCTTTCCAGGCCGAAGCCCTGGGCTATGCCAAAAGCCAGCGCTGCTGCCGGCACTATACTGAAGAGAGAATAAAAAGTAAGGGCGGGCGCTCTCAGCAGGATCTTATCTTCTCGCATTCCCCGGATAGAGAGGACCAGGATCCGGAGCAGGTTGAGTAGGAAGCTATTACCAGGGGTAAGCTCGCTGGATGGAATCTTCCAGATGTCGACCAGGAGAAATTGGATTGCTTTTTCTACGAAGCGGATCAGGCCAAGAAGCCTTTCTTTCATGATTTTATCCTGCCTCTGGTGTTTTAATTAACCGGTCTTACTGGTAATTTTATCATGGCTTTACATATATATCAAGGAACAAGAGGGCCCTTACTCGGATGAGCCGTTGTCCCAAAAGCTGGATTTCAAAATGACCCCTTGCAAACCCGTGGCAGGTTGGTGGTTACAAAATCTCAAGATATATTTCTGCCTGCTTTACAGATATTTTTTAATTAAGAAATTACGAATCGTAATCAGTTGAGGCATGTTTAAGGTTTAAGAAGAATGACACTACCGCTCCCAGCAAGGCAACAAAAGCAGCCAGCAGAAAAGCCAGGGAAAAGGATGCGGTTAAGTCGGCCATATAGCCGGCAATAGCCGGGCCTAAGGCCTGGCCGATGCCAAAAATAAGGGTCACAAAACCGAGACCGGCGGGAGCCAGCCTGCTCCCGAGGTGATCACCGATAGATGCAGCCATGACGCCGGGGATGCTCCAGGCAGTAAGGCCGAAGAGCAGTGATGAAACCAGGTAACCGGAGAAAACAAAGGTTTGTGAAAATATTAGAAATGAAATAAACTGCAGGATAAAGATGGCCACGAATCCGGATCGACGGCCGAATCGATCTGAGAAAATCCCCCAGAGCAGTCCGCTAAAGATACTGATAACGCCAATTAGAGCCCACAAGCTGCCGGCAGTTGTTTCAAGCATGCCTCTCTCATCTACTAAGAATGAGGCAAAAAAAGTGGAATATATAATGTATGAAAAGCCAAAAAGAAAATATATTGCAGCCATGTGCCAGATAGTCCTTGAACCGAAAACGAGTGACCATTGCAGAGAAGAAGCTTTATTATAGTTTTCAGGTTTTTTTTCTCCTCCCACAGGCGCCAGGCCAATTTGGCCAGGCCGGTTTACCAGGAGCCGGTAAGCTAAGATTGCAATTACAAAGATCAATCCACCAAGCAAATACCAGCCTACCCGCCAGCCAAAGTCGCCGTAATAGCTAAAAACTCTAGGCAGGATTATACCGACCAGAACCAGGCCGATTCCGCTTCCGCCGGACATTAAACCGGTAGCCATACCTCTTTTACGCGGAGAAAACCATGATGAAGCCAGGCCCATCATGGGAACATTGCTGCCCCCGCTACCCAGCCCTGTAATCAATCGCATGATAAAAGCCAGGGCAAAGCCCTGGACAAAGCCGGTGCCGATCATGGCGATGGCAACTATGAAAAGGGAATAGGAAATGATTATTTTAGGGCCGTAACGGCTGGCCAGGATCCCGCCGAGGAGAGAAAAGATCAGGTAACCGGTCAGGTTTCCGGTAGCCAGTAATCCCATTTCGGTTGAACTTAGTTCCAGGTTACGCTGCATTACTGGCAAAATCATGGTATAACCGAAACGGGCAAAGCCTAGAGAGCCGACTACAATAGTGGTGCCAATAGTGATTATGACATAACCGTAATGAAAACCCGGTTTATTTCCTTTAAAAAATAACTTACCTACCACTATAATCACCTATTCCTAGTAGTTGTTTTAAGGCCCGGGCTTTAGCTGGTGTTTGAGCAATTAGCAATTTGTACTGGTGAGTACTGGTTAGCTTAAAGTTATTTTTCCATTTTAAATTATTTATCCGCCAGCCATAAAAATGAAAAAAATCAGCTCGTCTCCGTCTTTTAGCCTGGTTTCTTTGTTTTCAGGCCATGAAAGACGCTTGTCGTTAAGAAATATTTGATAGGCAAAATCGATGCTACCATCAGAATAAAACAATTCGTCTTTTAACCCTGGATATAACCTTATTAATTCTTGCATAGCTTTTTCAAAGGTATTAAAAGTTCTATCCAGGGTAGTTTTAGAGACGCCGGTAATATCTTTTAATCCTGATTTAAATGCTATTTTGATGGCCACAGTTTTTGCTCCCTTATCTTGTAAAGATTGTTATGATTTTTATAATAGGTTAATAGAACCGGGTTAATTGCTCAGGCTGCTCTGGTTTTACAGCACCTTCTCTCTATGCCTGTGCTAGATGATCGTTTTATTAAGCGTCTAGCAGGCTATAACAGGAACAGTAAAGCTAAACCTGACCATATGCTAATTATCAGGGTTTTCTGTGGTTATCAGGTTACAGAAGGCCCAGAAAAGAAAGGTTTTTCTTCTGCATCTTCCCTGTCTTCGTAGACGAGAGCGCCGGTAGGACAAGTCTCCACGCATACCGGACTCTCCAGATCCTGGCACTGGTCGCATTTAACAGCCATTTGCTTGATCAGGTTTCTTTTCATACTGCCATAAGGGCAAACCATTACGCACATCCAGCAGCCGACACAACGGTCGTCGTTGGTAACGATTCCTGTTTCTTCATTTTTTTCTATACAACCTACCATGCAGGCATCAAGGCAGGGAGGCTCATCACAGTGACGGCACAGTTCCTGGTACTCGTAGCGTTCGAAAAGATTCTGGCGGATGTTAATCCTTCCCAGGCGTGGGTTTGCCGTACCTTCATGGGTCAGGGCACAGGCGTTGGCACATATTCGGCACCCGATGCACAGGGTTGGGCGGCAATAGATTTGTTTTTGTTTTACAGCCATGCTATCATTCCTCCCTAATTCATGGTCAGATCCCTGAGCCGGTTTAGTTCTTCAATGCGTTTCCGGGGGAGCATACCATCCCGGTCCCATCCGGCCAGATCATAGTATTCATCGAGCATCTTGTTAAAACCTTCCCGGTCGATGTGGCTGCCCTTGGCCCTGGCACTGGGCATTGGTTCATCGAAGTAACGGGCCGGAAGAGTGTCATCTTTCCGGGAGATGCCTTTTTCCTGGTAATTAATCAGTCTCTCCTGGTCGATTACCCGGCGACCCACCTGTCTTAGATCTTCCTTGCTAAGCTCCAGGCCGGTAGCCAGCCTGGTCAGCTCACTGAAGTGATCAAGGTTCAGGTTGCGGGGGCTGTTGAATCCGTGACAGACAAATTTGCAAATGCCCATGCAGTCAACAACAGCATAAATGGTTTCGCTAAAATGGACCACTGTGCTCTTAGATTTATATGAAGTCGGGTTGGGATCGACCGGTTCCCCATAAAGCTGGGTGGTAAATGATACTGGTAGATCCAGGATTTCTAAGGTGGGTCTGCTCCTGAGGTGATCTGCGCCGCGGGATGATGTCGCAATCCCGAGGGCAAAGCCTTTCAGGTAGCGTACATCGTGCGGATCGGATTGGGGCAGCCCTTTGATGGCTATCAGGAAGTCGGCCGTTTCCGGGCCGTATTTCTGGACCAGCCTGCTTCCTTCAGCCAGGGTGTCACCGAGGCCTTTGCGGTAAGCAATATCATAGATCAGCTTTTTAGCCATTTCATAGTCTCCAAAGCGTAAAGTGCGGCCGGCAGTTTCTTCGTTCAGGTACCCTTTTTCAAACAGTTCGATGGCCCAGGCGATATAAGTGCCGGTAGAGGAAACATCCAGGCCCAGGTCGTTAACGATGTTGTTCAGGTCGATCATTTTTCCGGTATCAGCCACACCGATGTTAGCTCCCAGCAAAACTTCGGTGGTGTATTCCGGTCCTTCGCCGCCTAAAGTGTTGCGGTGCCGGCAGTGGACCACACAGCCGTAACAGCCGATCATTTTTTCGACATGCTTGTGTACTTCTTCGGCGTTCAGAGTATCGAAGAAAACGGTTTGCTGACTGTTGTGGGTTCTAATAGCGCCCAGGTAGTTGCTGACATCATAAAGCAAAGGAGTGCCAACCCGACCCAGGACGTTGATAACCTTGGATTCCTTGAGGTAATCTCTCAGTTCAATATACTTCTTAACCATTCCCTGTGGGTCAGCAACTGGAAGGCCCTGGTTACCCCTTGCTACAACTGCTTTTAAATTTTTTGATCCCCAGACTGCTCCTGTCCCGCAGCGCCCGGCGGCATTTTTGACCCCGTAACGGGTGCAGGCAAAGCGAACCAGGTTTTCTCCGGCCGGTCCGATGGATTGAACTTCTACATCTGAACCAAGATCGTAGTGAAATTTGGCCTCAGTCTCACTGCATAAGAGGCCCCAATAGTCGGAAGCATCGCGAATTTCGATTTTTCCATCTTCCAGGTAGAGATAAACGGGTTTTTCAGCCTTGCCGAGGATGATTAACCGGTCGATGCCGGCAAAGCGCATTTCGGGGCCTAGGAAGCCCCCGATGTTGGAATCGCCGATAATACCCGATTCAGGCGATTTACAGGTTACGCTGTGCCGTCCGGTGTTAGGGGCCAGGGTGCCGGTTAGAATCCCGGTGCCCAGGATCAAAACATTATCGGGAGATAAAGGGTCAGCCTGCGGTTTTAGGTATTTATAAAGGTAGTACATGTTTAAGCCCCGGCCACCGACAAAGCTTTTGATTATTTCTTCAGGAGTTTCTATAAAATCAACTGTGCTATCGGTCAGGTTCACTACTGCATTGACACATAACGGTCTTTTCTCTTCCAATCTTTTCACCTCTCTAAAAAGCCGGATATTTATCGCCAGACCCTTTTATCAAGTTCTCTTTCAGTCCAACTCTTTTCATTAAAGCTCTTTTCATAGCGTTTACCAGAAGAATGAGATTCCGGCCACTCGATTACGGTACCTTCCATATCAGCTTCTCTCTTCTTACGCAGGTAGTCATAAAGCTGGAATTTTTCTTCCAGGATAGAGTCCTTAATAATGCCGACCAGGTTTTGTTTCCGAATTAGATCGTTTACCGTACCTGCATAGCTGATATCGCCTATGAAAATAGCTCCTTGCAGTCGATTGTTTTTAAAGACCAGTTTTTGATAGATATTGTTCTTTTCACTGGCCCTGATTTTTACTTCCGTTCCTTCTACACCTTCTGATTCAGGATCAAATAGACCCATGGAGATAACTGGTATACCGTAAAATGAAACCGAGTTCATGCCTACAGACCCCGGGTAGCGCTGCATTTTCCCGGCCATACACATCCCGGCATAGCGTCCCTGTTCGTAGGCATTGGGCCAGTTGGCATTAACCATACCGCTTTGCCTGGGGATATCATAAGTTTCGGCCACGTCGCCAGCGGCAAATATGTTTGAAAAAGAGGTCTGAAAGTAAGGATTCACGACAATGCCTAGATTTACTTCGATCAGGGTATTTTCGGCTAAAGTAGTGTTGGGGGCTACACCAGTAGCGATGATAACGATGTTGCAGTCGATTATTTCCCCGTTTTTGAGAGTGACACCGGTCACGCCATCGGTATTGTTGCCGGTAATTTCCTGGACGGCGCAACTGGTAATAACTTTAATACCACCCTCTTCTAAGTGCTTGTGGACCATGTCTGAGCTTCTTTGATCGAGGACCCTGCTGGCGATGCGGGGTAAAAGCTCTATTAAATATACTTCAGCCCCGGCTTCCTGGAGGCCGTAAGCTGCTCGCAAGCCGATCAAACCAGCCCCGATCACTACCGCACGTTTTCCCTTTTTGAGGCGGTTCAGTATTTGCCGGGCATCATCATAGGTCTGGAAGATGCCCACTCCCTCGAAATCACCACAGCCGGCTATAGGGGGGACATTAACTTTTGAACCCGTAGTCAAGAGCAGGCGATCATATTTAAGATAGGATCCATCTTCCAGGCAGACTTGTTCGGCCAGGGGGTCCACTTCTGTTACTGTTCGCCCCAGCATAGTCTTTACCCGGTGTTGCTGGTAAAATTTTTCAGGGCGATAAGGCATGCGGTCTGCAGTTACATCTCCGGCCAGGTAATGGGCGATCAGGGGCCGGGAGTAAATATGTTCTTGTTCATTGCTGACTACGGTCAGGTTGCTTTCTTGATCAATCCGCCGGATTGATTCTATTGCTCCCACCGCAGCGGCGCTGTTGCCGACGATTAAATATTCCATTTTAAACTCCCTTTCGTAACTTCTTCACCCTGGGTAAAACCGCTTTAGTTGGTATTAATGGTAAAGAATATCCCTCCCAGCCCTTAAATCGAGGCGGGGAGAGAAATTCTTTTAAAAAAATTCATAGGTTTAACCTTAAATGGTATGGCGGATGAATTTACTTGGCTCATGGTTATTATTTAAAAATCAGGTTGTAAAATAACCCTTTTCTTTAATTTTCCGGCATGCGACTCTTCAAAAGATTTTGCAATTTGGCTCATTGGGCGCACTTCTACGAATGGTTCAATTTTGAGCTTGTTATCCAGTACCATCTGCAGAACTTCTTTATAATAGCGGGGCAGGCAACCCCAGGTTCCTATGATTTCGGCGTCAAAAGCCATTAACTTGGAGAGCATGTATTCTACTTTTTGCATACCAAACCCTACTACAATTAATTTTCCGGTAAAGGATAGCAGTTCGAGTCCGATTTCCTGTCCTATTTTAGAGCCTGAGCACTCAAATATTTTCCACCCGTGACCGGGAAGTCCGTTTTCCTTACAGTACCCCTTGTAACTATTTTTAATATCTTTAACGCCTTGGTCCAGGGTACTAATAGTATGGGTGGCGCCAAAATCAAGAGATCTTTCCAGCTTTTCCTTGCTCCTGGCAACGGCAATTACCGTTTCTGCACCAAGCGCACTGGCAATTTGTGTCATATACACCCCGATGCCACCGGTGGCGCCGATTATGACTACCCGGTCTCCGGGTTGGATATCGGCCCTTTTTGCGGCCTGGTAAGGGGATGTAATAGCATCAGCAACAACAGAAAGGTATTCAAGCGGCATTCCGTTCCGGTTTTCCACTACACAAAGGTCTTCTGATGGGACCGGAATATAGTTGGAAAATCCGCCATAAATGCCCATGCTATTGCCGGGCATTTTTTGTTTAAGGCAGCGGTTGTTTCTTCCAGCCTTACAGATATCACACTTGTTACAAGGCATAACCGCTGGAACGATAACTTCTTTTCCAATAAACTGTTCATCGCCCGCGACCACTATTCCGCTAATTTCATGGCCCAGGGTCAGCGGTGGTTCACTTACTGTGGGAACTCCATCATAAAAATAACCGACATCAGTATGGCAAACTCCGCACCCGGCAACTTCCACCAGGGCTTCGCCTGGTTGTAGTTCAGGCACATCAATAGTGGTTTTTTCTAGCTTTCCGGGTTCTTTCATTTGCCATGTTTCAATTTTTGCCGCCGGTACGCTCATGAGGTAAAACCTCCTTTGCTTTGTTAAGCTTGTTTATTTCCCTTTCCATACTGCTTTACGTTTTTCCATGAATGCCGTTAACCCTTCTACGGCATCTTCTGTTTTCATGACTTCATCAAGATAGATTCGGTCTATAGCTTTTATGCCCTCTTGAAAATCTTTATTCAGACCAGCCTTTGCGGCTTTTTTGGTTAGAGGCAGCACGGCCGGGCTTAGCTTGGTAAAACGTTTCAGGAAGTCTTTGGCCTCGGCCTGGAAGCTGTCTGCCGGAATGACCTTGTTCACTAGCCCCATTTGCTCACCCCTTGCTGCTTCAAAAGTGTCACCGCTTAGCAGCATTTCCATGGCCAGGGGCCAGGAAAGAAGTCGGGGCAATATATAACAGGCAATTGGCGGGAATACTCCTACCTGTATTTCTGGTTGACCCAATTTGGCTTTTTCTGAAGCCACAACCAGGTCGCAGAAAAGAACAATTTCATAACCACCGCCAAGCGCGGCTCCGTTAACCAGGGCTGCAATTGGCTTGTCCATTCCAGACATGGTCAGGAAAAGGCGATCGAAAACATCAATCATTGAATCAACTTTATCCGGGGTGTGATCGGCAATATCGACACCGGCAGAAAAGGCTTTTCCTTCTCCGGTGATAGCCACTATCGGTTCGGGTTGATCAATGGCCCATTTAAGAGACAGGATTAATTCTTCCATCATCTCTATGTTTAAAACATTCAGTGGGGGATGATCCAGTATAATGGTGGCTACACCGTCTTCGTTACTGGTTCGTAAATACTTGTATGCCAAAATAAATCACCTCATTTTACCTGCCGCAGGTTTTAGTGGGGAGGAGCGGTGTTCCCGGCTTAATTGGCTCCGGGTGGAGTTTAGGCCGGGAACACCAACAAGTTTCAAATATTAAGCAAAACCAGCCGGGCAGGCTTTTACTCCTGTTTCTCTCCCATTACAGCATCAATCAGATCTTGATCAAATGGATGAGCTTCTGCCAGTAATTGACGATACTTGATAAAATCAATGGTATCCTGGCCGGTTAATTTCTTGGTATTGAAGGCATTGAAGCCCAGGTATGCTTCGGTTTGCATGTTGGCAGCCAGCCAGTGGCGGCTGGGTAGCTTAGCTTGATCCCAGAAAAACTTCTTCTTCTGGCGGATGCAGTCGATGGACATCATCAGGCAATTGGGGAAGAGGTTGCTCAAAGTCCAGACGATTTTATCGACTTCCTGGTCCAACAGGCTAAAGTCTGTTTCACCGGATTTAAGCATTTCTTTGCCTTGATCTTTTTGTTCACCCCTTGTCATTTCGCCATATACGATTTCCCCGTTTTCCATATATTTATCAGTAACTACAAGGGGATTGCGGACGAATTCACCGTTAACCTTCAGTACAGGCACTGCCTTGGAAATTAAGCCTAAGCGTAACATCTTGTATGAGCTCCATAGCTCACATGAAATACAGCTCCACATAGCCTGCTCCATGGTCAGGTAGACAGGAAGAAAGTCCGTGGAACCGCCTACCGGTGCAGAGCCGTGCTTGGGGCCGGCTTGCCCAAACAGGGCAAGGTCGGATGAGATAGTGATATCACAGGCCATTCCGATTTCCTGGCCTCCGGCAACGCGCATTCCGTTAACACGGCAGATTACTGGCTTTTTACACATCAATATGGAATCAACCATTGCGTTGAAAAGATCCATGTAAGAGCCGTATTCACTGGGGTTACCGCTGTAGTACTCGGCATATTCCTTGGTATTGCCCCCGGTGCAGAAAGCCCGGTCTTCGGCACCAGTAAATATTACAGCTACCACATTACGGTCCATGGAGGCCTTGTGCATTCCGGCAATAACTCCCTTAACCATTTCAGTTGTGTAGGAGTTGAGCTGTCTTGGGTTATTCAGGGTTATCCAGGCGGTATAGAGGTCTTGCACTTCTTTGCCACCGGCATCGAGGACCGGTTTTTTTTCATATACAACACATGGGGGCTCCGTACCGAAATATTCATCTCCGTAGAGCTGGTGATCAACTATACCTTCTTGACGGGGCCATTTATTAAGATCCATACTAATCCTCCTTGTTGAGTTAATAATTTAGGATCCGACTACTATTTTTTAGTTTAGGATAAAATTTGTCTTTCGGTTATTCACCCCCTTAAATTTGGCTTAATCTTATAAAATAGTTTTACTCAGGACACTGGTTTAAATATATAACTGATTTGCCCGTTTTTATGAGTAACAGGTTCTATCGTGACTTCCATTCCTGAAGATAAATCTTCTTCTGTGAAACCTTCTTTAAAGCGTCCGAAAACTTTAGTGCCTTCAAAGTCAGCTACGGCCAGGACATAGGGCACGTCTTCTTCAAAGCCGGTGGGGGCAAAGTAAGACCTGGTGAAGCTAATTAAGCTGCCCTTCGAAGTGATTTTTCTCCAATCCATTTCACTTCCCAGGCACGAGTGACAGTCAGCCCGCGGCGGAAAAAAAGTTATCCCACAGTAGTGGCAATGGGTGGTATAAAGCTCTCCTTGTTCGAGGTAATCGACGAAAGCACTTATTTTGGCTTGCGATGTAAAGCTTACCCTCCCGAATTTTTCAAAGCTCATTTATTTTACCTCCTTCCACAGTAGATCAACCGGGATTGGTTTTAGTTTTCCATTGATTTTAATTATAAGTATTCATAAGATTGCGGTTTAAAAAAACTACAGATTATGGATTCGGGTGGAATGATGATAACTGTTAAAGTTGCTGTAATGTGAAATCAAATATTTTGAAGTTCTGCTTTTTATCCTTTCGTTTAGCTTAATCAAAGACGATTGTTTAAAGAATCCCTTAAAAGCATGGAAACAAGGTTAAATTAGGGTGAAATAAGGGCTAACACCTATGATTGAAA
>PWMM01000042.1 GCA_003558195.1 Syntrophomonadaceae bacterium | reverse complement strand
CGCCGAAGATATTGTTGGCCGTTTCGATAATCTCGTCTTCGTCCAGGTTGTAGACCGGGATCGGGCTATTGGCTTCGGCGATGTAGTGACTCGTCGCCATCACGATATAGTTCGGCAAGCACGGCTTCGGCTCTTTCTCGAAGCCGATCACCTTCGGGCTGTTCCAGTCCTGCCCGGTGAACTCCACCAGCGCCAGATCGCCCACCTCAAACGCTACATGGTTGCAGTCCATGTATTCAAACGGAACATTGGAAAGCGTCAGGCTCTGGTCGATCTGCAAATTGTTTGCAGAGGAGTCCTCGCTGCGGATGTTCAGCGTGCAGGTATTGGCCTCCCGGTCGATAGTGGACACCAGGCCGATGCGGTGCAGTGGTTTCCACTTCTGCCAGCCGGGAAGGATCGCCGCGTTGAAGTACGCCTGGTAGCCTACCTGTCCTTCGCGGTGGAACAGCTGCCCGTCGCGTGCCGGGAGGTAGTCTGCACGCCCCTCGAAGCCGGGCCGGATAATGACCCTGCGCCAGGTGGCGAACTGCCCGACGACGGCCTCGCCCGGTAGCTCGACCGTGCCCACTTCGCCGGTCAGATCCTCGGTGAAGTCGGCGCACCATGCCTGCTGCTGCGGATCGGCCGGGATCGCCTCCAGCATCTCTTTGCGTTTGCGCGCCTCCAGCATCCGGCCGCGAATCATGGCGATGCGGACGTCCTGCTGCTGGATCTTCGCGGACACCTGCGCCAACTCGACCAGAAGCGCCTCGACGTCTGGGATCTCGCCTTCCTCGGCATTGGCGACGGCGGTATCAATGTCGGTGGCGATGGCGTTGCGCTCAGCAACCAGTTCCTCTCGCTCGGCCTCCATCGCGTCCAGTTCTTCCTGCAGTTCGGCGAGTTTCGCCGTCAGAAATGCGATCTCGGCGTCGATCCGATCGCGGTTGTGCAGAAGCTCGACGGTGTACGATCCATCCTCACCGCCGCTGACGATGCGCCCCTTGCCCATCAGAGCGCCCGTTCGCCGACGTCCATGTACTGATCGGAAGAGTTGACGTAGTAGTTGATATAAGACACCACGAAAGAAGTGCCGCGCGCGATGGCTGTATGCCCTGGGCGCAGAAAGAAGTCGATATCGGCGCGCACCCGGAACCCGCCGCCCGTGGATTGACTGCGGACGTTTTCCAGGGTGCGGGTGAGTCCCGTTTGCGGCGGCGGCAGGCTTGTGTAGCCACTGATCGTCATCGTGAAGTTCGTTGGCCCTTCGTCGCTGCGAACATCACCGAGCGGCGAGCGCGCCAGTTCCGACTCCTGCGTGTCGCCATTGTCGAAGCGCACGCCCCGATAGATGACGAATTCTCCATCGGCGCGGGCGGTGACTGCATCGACCCACTGCGCCGCCGCCGGGATCACGGCCTGGGTATAGCTCGCACGGTTGATCTGTACTGTCGCCTGCCAGGAACTGATCGGGATGCGGATGGCGGGAAGGATGCCGTCGTCGATCTCCATCGCGTAATAAATCTGCGAGCTGGCCGGATCGACATCCAGCGACCAGTCAACGAACGGCTCACCATCCAGCGATCCAATCGCGCCTGAATTGAGCGGCCCGCCGTTCAGCATGTCTTATGCCTCAACCGCGAAACCGCGCCAGTAGATGCGGCCGGATAGCGTGGTAGCCGTCGCGCCCGTGGTGATCTGGAAGCGCAGCGTGGTGGCGCCCTTGGCCGTCTTCAGCGATGTCCACCGCTGCCGGTCGCCAACGGCCTCCAGCCCGGTCGTCGCGCCCGAGTCCACATATTGCTCGGTGGCGCCATTCACGCCCCAGAGCACGGTCGGCTGCCCGGTCACGGTGTCGGCCGCCGTAATCACGATGCCAACTTCGTCGGGAAAGAACGTCACCGTCGCCGGGATCGGGATCTCGTAGGTCTGCGTGTTTTTGAGGTTCAGTTCGCCTGATGTAACCACGGCAGGAACAGCTACATTCAGCCTTGCTGCCGATGCTGCGGCGTAGGATGTCTTACTAACGGACGGCAGCCCACAAAATACCAAGATTCCCTCTGCCTCAGCGGAGGCCAAGGTTCCGATGGCCGCTGAGTTTTTCCCAGACGCATATGCGAAATATCCTAGCGCCACGCTGTTTTCGCCGGGGCACTCTGATTGCCTGCCAATAGCCAGCGAAACCTGCCCGGTTGCAGATGCGCTCGCGCCGATGGCGCAGGCGATGTTGCCGTCAGCGGATGCGCTTGGGCCGATAGCCATACTGGCACTGCCCGTTGCGCCGACACTGGAGAGATGCCCGACCGCAATGCCGGTCGCATTGTCGGTTACAGTGCCGAGCAGGGCAAGCGCGTTGGCTGCAACGGTGTTGTTCTGCAGGCCGCCGCTTGCGGTTTCAAGGGTGCCCGCTGTTACGCCGGCAAAGGCGCGGGTTCCGGCGAGCCAGTTGCGCGCCGTGGTTCCCTCCTGTGCGCGCTCAATGGTGATCGTGTTCGCGCTGCGCGCCGTTACCTTCAGGATCTCATAATTGCCGGTGGCAGCGAGTGTGACCAGAACGTAATCGCCGCCAGTCGGTGAGGGCAACCCAGATCCATCGGTCAGCGCCGCACTTGTTGCGATGTCCGTCAGCGCGCTTGCCAGCGTGGTGTCTATATTGTTTGCGAACAGTTGCGCCATCGGGTTACTCCACTTTTGCGATTACGAGCAGCGAAAGCGTGGCCTCGCCGCTGCGGGATTCGAGGGTAGACGGCGAGCAGCGGAAGACACCCTCGCGCGTGCTGACGATCAGTT
>PWMM01000009.1 GCA_003558195.1 Syntrophomonadaceae bacterium | reverse complement strand
GGGAACAACAGTTCGCAGGACGGCTGTTGCGGGGTCTGCAACGACTGCCCGTACCCGACCCCGAACATCGGATGGGCGTTCAACGACGCCGCACCGGCAGTGGTCGGGAACGCCTCCAACTCCACATCACGACGGGACTGCGCAACCCGACGTTCCTGCCAACGACGGCCTGCCTGCTCAGGATTCATGTCACAGCCTCGTGGAGCGTCGTGCACGGACCGTCCGGTCCCCCAGCTTCCGTTGCCGTTCCCGCACCCGCCGTAGCTCCGCCTGCCGTGCCGTCCGCCACCCCCGATGAAACCCCGCAGACCACACCAACACCCCCGCTGTCACCACCACGCTGACAGCGACGATCAGATGGGACGTGGACAGCCACACTTATGAACCGTCCGGCTCAACATCGCCCGACAACACCCACCCGTCAGACGAACGCTTCCGCAGCCGCACCGTCGACCACTGGCCTTGGAGCACCAGCGTCTCCGGCGTCTCAACCGTGACCCCAGAGCCCTCAACGACCGTGGTCTGCCCGGCCCCAACCTGCACGACCTCAACGACCGTCCCAACCGGGAACGGCACCGACGAGTTCGGGGGGACCGTCACGTCGTTCGCGGTGGCCTTGTCCATCTCCACCGCCATGCCCGCATCGTCAAGCACCAGCGTGTAATCGTCGGTCTGGACGTTGACCGGGACCGGCACAGCCTGCGCCAGCTCGAGCCCGTCACCGGCGTTGTTCACGATCAGGGTCTTCCCGCCCTCCCCCGTCAACGACGACGGGGTGTCGTCCAGCTCGACGAACGAGTCAGGTTTGCCGTTGATCGCGGCACGTTCCTGGTTGTGAAGGCCGGCGTGACCGGGGTCGCCGGGAGCGACGTTCGTGGTGAGGCTCATACGTTCTCCGTCACGATGGAAGGCACCGGGTTCGTGGCCGGGTCGACCGCTTCGAGGGTGATGTTCCAGTCGACCGAACCGTCGTCGTCGTTCTGGACCCCGTCGATCTCCTGCACCCGGCCGATCTGGACCCCACCCAGCCGGGACGGGAACGACACCCAGTCGCGCAGGCCGAAGTCTGCGAACGGTTGCGGGGATGCTTCGGACAGTGCGACCTGGCCGTCGTCGCGGGGCCAGGACGTCTGCGAGAGCAGCTCCGCGACCGGGTCCTCGACCGTCCGCGGTTCGTCGGTGGTTCCGAACGCGGACCCGATCTCGATCCGGCCGTAGATGCCGAGGGAGTTGTCCTGCAGACGTTCGTCCACCCCACCCGGCGTGACGACCAGGGCGGCGTTGCCCTGCACCCCGTCACCAGACAGTGACGCCTGCTCCAGACGGTCGAGGGTGACGGTCTGGGACAGGTCGGTGCCGTCCTGCACCACCACCCGCAACTCACCAGAGCTCGTGACCTCGAACTCGCATCCGAACTCCGTCAACTGCTCCGTGACCCAGCCCAACGTCGAGCCGAGCCGCCAGCCGTGCGTCAACTCGTTGGGCCACGGTGTCCCGTCCGAATCGACCTCGTCATCGAAGCCATAGGTCAACCCGGGCAGCGCCCCACGGGTCTGTGCTTCCTCGAGGAGCCGGTCCAGCACGAACCCGATGGTCACACCAGGCACGCTCTCCGGATAGTCAAGCGCCACGAAGTTCGCCGGCGACGTACGGAACACCACCTCGTCAGGCTGGTCGAACTCGTCCAACGTCACGACGGTCATCAGGAACCCGCCGACCGAATCGAACTCCGGCCGAACATCGACAGGACGGCCACCCGTGGTCGCATCTAACGCGAACAGGACCTGACCGGACGACACCTCGATATCGAAGGCGTAGTAGCGGCGCCAGTCGCCCCGGAACCTGCGCCGGTGCCGGGCACCCTGGATACCGTTCACCCACAGGGTCCAGTTGTTGATCGCCGTGACATACACCCGGACGTTCGTGCCGCCCGGCAACGACGGGTCCCACCAGCCACGGAAGTACACCGTGCCGGGCGGGTCGTCGTTCCCGCCCTGACCGGTCAGGTCAACCTTCGGGCGGCTCCATATCCAGTGTGCGTCAGGGTCGGGCCAGTCCGTTTCCCACGTCACCCACGACTCGACCGACGGGTCCGGGTTCCCTTGCGTGC
The DNA here is from genome assembly GCA_003558195.1 of Syntrophomonadaceae bacterium. GTDB lineage: Bacteria > Bacillota > Dethiobacteria > DTU022 > DTU022 > B1SED10-74M. Next base: position 663 of record PWMM01000009.1, on the reverse strand, counting down.
CGCGGGAATGCGGGGTGATCCACCCGGAGTCGTCGTAGTCGCGCTGATGCCACCCGAACCGGCGCGGGTCGTACTGCTCCAGCACTTCGGTCTTGCGGAGGGCGCTGGACAGCCCACCGAACGGGTACACGACCGCACCACCGACCCTGCTGCCGCCAAGCCAAGATTCCAGCGACAGGCAGGTCACGGACATGCCGGGCAGTTCGCCCGGCTCCAGGATCAACGCGGGCCGGTTGTGGACGAAGTAGGCGCCGAGATCGGTGGCCCCGTCGGTGACTTTGATGACGCGGCGGGCCTGCAACAACGCCAGGTCGTCGGTGGACACGAGGTCGACGGTGAATGTCAGTAGAGATTGGAGCCGTGACCGTTTGCGGTTAAGACGCACCGAATGCGCCTCCGTCAGGGCTCCGAGGGCGGTGGTGCCGGACGGGTCGTACACGGTGAGAGTCCAGCCCATCTAGCTACCGCCAGACAGATCGATAGGCCCACCAGGGAGGGTCACGTCAACCACAAGGGTGGCAACCTCGGGGCCGTCGAACCGTGGCGGCCCCATCTCCTCCACGATGCAATCCACCGAGCTGTCCATCACCCCGACAAGCTGGAACTGCTGCACCTCAGCGACGTCGCACACCCCGCGAAGGATGCCTAGCAGCGCATACACGT
>PWMM01000058.1 GCA_003558195.1 Syntrophomonadaceae bacterium | reverse complement strand
CGATACTGGTTAAAGTTTAGTGGATTGATCGGAACAGGCTTGGCCCAGCCAAAGCCAACCAGCAGGATCATCAGGGAGCCAATCGGATCAAGGTGGTTTATAGGGTTAAGGTTCATCCTTCCCTGCCTTTCAGCCGTTGCATCACCAAAATGGTAAGCCATCCGGGCATGAGCGAACTCATGAATCGTTATAACGATCAACAGGACTGGAATACGCAGCGCTATAGTAACAGGATCTAAGCCTATCATTTAATAATTCCCCCTTTCTTTTTCCAGGTAATGAATTACATAATCCAACTCGTCTTCTGGAGTTCGCACTTCACCATCAAGAACCGCTTCCTTTAAACCATCGATAATTTTCTGGTAGCGAGCTCCAGGCTGCAGCCCCATATTTTTTAAATCTCTACCTTTTAAACGAGGCTGAATATATTTTAGGGCTTCCATATATACTTTCAAATGGCTTCTAACAATGCTATCTTCTGCCAGGGTATAAGCGAGCAAAACTGCTTCCACAGGTAAAGGATCCAGGCAGTTAACTACTGTGCTTGGATTCATATCTTCCTGGTTCAGCTCTTTTAAGATATTCGGTACTTTTTGGCAGGCAGCCAGGATAGTAGAGGCCCTCTCTTTTGACAACTGTAACTTAATCATTATAGCAGACCTGGCGGCAGAATCCAAACCGAAAAGCAGCCCGCTAAGATATAGTAACTCTGAATCTGGTTTTTCCTTAAACCCCATTTGCTTTGACCACTGCAACACATTTTCAATTTTGCCTAATAATTGCCAGTCATGTTGCTTTAATTTGACCCCGGGGTAAAGTTCATCAATAAGATCCAGTTCTTCAAAACGCTTCAAGATTTTTAAAGGTTTTGGTTCTTTATAGATTAATTTTAGTTCCTGGTTCAGCCTGTGTCGACTAACATTATCCAAAGCTCTTTCTTTGACAGCTTTTGTTATTAAGCCAACCGTTTCTTGTTCAATGGAAAAATCATAGCGCTGTTCAAAGCGGATTGCCCGCAATACCCTTAAGGGATCATCATCGAAGCTCTGTTCATAAAGGACCCTTATTTTTCTTTCTTTTAGATCTTGACGCCCATTGTAATAATCATATAACTTGCCAAAGTCATCGACGCTCAACGAACAGGCCATGGTATTAATGGTAAAATCCCGCCTGGAGAGATCATTTTTTAGACTGGATTTTTCTACCTGCGGCAGGGCACCGGAAGCAGTATAATATTCTTTACGGGCGGTAACCAGGTCGAGTCTTAAACCATCATCGAGATACAAAGATGCCGTGCCAAATTGTTCAAAATGGTGAGCCTTTCCACCCAGCACCTTCTGGAGCTCGCCTTTAAAAGAAATGGCATCTCCAATCACCACAAAGTCAAGATCTTTTTCTGGAGGGTAGTGCAGCAATAGATCCCGGATTGTTCCGCCAACCAGGTAAACTTGAATTTTTTGCCGGTAAGCCAGTTGCCTGATCAATAAAAGCAGCTTGTTTATACGAGATGGTAATTCCTTACTCAACAAACGGCTTAAATTGATCTCGCTATCCCCGTCGCTCGACAGCGATAGATATTCTTCTCTAATATCAACGCTTAATAGACCATTTTCCTTAAATTTTCGACCTTCCTTAACTTTCAGGGAGCGGCCACTTTCATCAAGATAGCTGAGGTGGCGTAATATATCTGAACGGGTGATTATTCCAACCAAGTTTTCATTCTCATCGATCAAGGGAATTCGGCCAATGTTGTTTTCCACCATAATCCTTCGCAATTCAACCAGGGAGGTCTGAGGTGGTGCTGTAATTAAAGATCTTGTCATAAAACCCTTTACGGGAGCATGGCCAAGATCACTGCGCAAACCTTTTTGCAAATCACGCTGGGATATAATCCCGGCCGGCTTGCCTTCTTCTACCACCAGGCATCCTTTTATACCTTTATCAGAGAAGAACTGCTCAGCCTCATAAAGGCTTATGTTGCTATCCAGTGTATAAACAGGCTTGGATGCCACTTCATCTGCAGTGATGGCAGGAGGCAAGCCTTTGCTCAAAGAGTCTAAAACAATTTTTTTTAGGTCATCAGCTTCGATTTCCTTGAAGTGGGCTGTTACTGCTCCCGGGTAACCCCTAACATCAAAATTAGAAAAAAGTTCCAACAAATCAAGATCACTTTCCCTGGTTCGCGCTGCAAAATAAATCTGATCTGTCATCTGAACAATGATCAGAGTAAGAGCTGTATCTTCAATGTCATCCAAAAATTGCAGCATGACAGAAGCTCCACTAACATATTCATCCAGCCTGGTAGTACTGATCATGACCCGCCGCTGGTTGATTTTATGTAATTCACTGTTTTGGATTAATTTTTCCAGTAAGGCTTTTTGGGAAAGGGTCAGGGGAGAACGGATGTTTTTCTGGAGTAAAGTGGTATTTATACCCAGATCCCATAAATAGGCCAGGGCTTTGACATCTCTGCTGGTGGTGATATCAAAGGTTAAACAGCCGGTATCTTCATATATCCCTAACGCAAAAAGGGTTGCCTCAAACTCGGTTAAGGGAATTTCCTGCTTGATGATTTCCTCTAAAAGAATTGTGGTGGTAGCGCCCACTGCTTCGATCCTGACTTGGTCTGCTCCTAAGTCTTCCTCTCCGGGATGATGATCATAAACTCTAACCTGCGCCGCTTTTTCAAGTAAATAACTCCATTTACCTAAACGTTCCTTGCGGTTAGTGTCTATCACGTATATATTAGATAGCTTTTCGGGAAGATCTTTAGGGTCTCCAAGGGGCAATAAATCGCGATAGAGGTTAACAAAGGGGCGAACATTGGACTGAAGGGTTTCAGGCATTATCACTATGCTATCTGGAAAAAGCTTTGCAGCAGCGGTAACAGCGGCCAGGGCATCAAAATCGCCGTTTTTATGGGTAATTATTAAGTTCACTTCACTGCACCCACTTCAGGCCGGAATCAGCTCAGCCAAGTTAAAATTCGTCTAACCATATTGTTACAGATCGGCATCTAATATGCAACAACCTAAGGTGTGATGAATCAAGCCCGGGGGTGAGCTTTATCATATATTTCCCTGATTTTTCTCCTGGTTATTTGAGTATAAACCTGGGTAGTAGTAATGTCAGAGTGCCCAAGCATTTCTTGGACAGACCTGAGATCAGCCCCATTTTCAAGCAGGTGGGTCGCAAAAGAGTGGCGGATTGTATGCGGCGTAATTTCTCCATTAATATTTGATTTCAAGGCATATTTCTTTAGTATTTTCCAAAAACCTTGCCTTGTCATCCGGTTTCCGTGTTGATTAACAAAAAGAGCTGTTTCCCCGTTACTTTTACATAACCTGGAACGAGCCCCGCTCATATATTCATTCACATAATTAATGGCCACCGAACCGATCGGCACTATTCTTTCTTTCTGGCCTTTACCGCGACAGCGCAGGTAACCTACCAGTGGGTCAAAATCACTTAAGTTTAAATCTATTAATTCAGACACCCTGATACCAGAAGCATACAAAAGCTCAAGCATTGCTTTATCACGCAAGCCTTTATGCTCAGCTAACTTAGGCTGCCCCAGGAGTCGATCTATTTCATCGGTAGTTAAAACACGGGGTAGTTTCTTTTCAATTTTAGGAGATTCCAAATCCAGGGCAGGATTGTTATCAAGATAACCTTCCTGAACCAGAAAAGTAAAAAAAGATCTCAGGGAGGCAATAGTCCGCGAGATTGTGGAACTGGCAGAGTTATTATTTTTTAATACCATTAAAAACCCGTTGATCTCTGTTTTTCCTACCAGAGCTGGATCATTCACATCCAGTTTACTTAAATACGCTGTAAACTTATTTAAATCCCGGCGGTATGATTCAAGGGTGTTTTTGGAGAGTCCTTTTTCAACCGCGAGATAATTGCTGTATTCATCTAAATAATTTTGCATTAAACAATACCCTCACATAAAATATCTTTAATACTTCCACGGCAAAAGCAAAATACCTGCCGGAATTACTGATATGATTAAAGATTATAATTAATTATTAAGTATTTTAAACTTCAGCATTGCTTGCTGGAGGGCTATTATTGTTTTACCGTCCTTGATTAAACCATCATTAATCATAGATTCGGCCCGTGTTAATGGAATCAGTTCTTCTACAATGTTTTCTTCCGGATCTGAAGTAGTTGCGATGCCTTTGCTTAAACCTTCAGCCAAATAGAGATAAATTATTTCATCACAAAATCCGGGGGAAGTATAAAAAGAACCGAGACCCTGCCATTTATCAGCTTTAAGACCGGTTTCTTCTAATAATTCACGCTGAGCACAGGAAAGCGCCTCTTCATTAGGTTCCAATTTGCCAGCAGGAATTTCCAGTAAGACTTCTCCAGCCGGTTGGCGATGCTGCTTAACCAGGATTACTTCCTGGTTATCATTAATCGCCAGGATCGCTACCGCACCCGGATGTTCTACTACCTCTCTGAAAGCAGCTTTTCCACGCGCATCTAAGACCCGGTCCTGGCGTACATTAATTATTTTTCCCCTGTAGAGATAACTGGTCGACAGTGTTTTTTCTTTTAAATTGCGATTAATAATAACCCCTCCTGCCTGTTTTAACTTTATTTATAGATTATCCCGCTTCCTGATTTTTGAAGCGCCTGGCTCTTGCCATTACCCTATCAACATGCTTCAGGCTAACCTGGTCAATTCCTGCCCCGTCTAACATGCGGGCCAGTTCTTCCCTTCTTTGATCTGAATCAAGAAGTGAAGCCCTGGTTATGGTTCGATCATCAACTGTCTCTTTATAAAGATTGTAATGAGCATCAGCCATTGCAGCAATTTGAGGGCTATGGGTTACGCATAAAACCTGATGAAACATGGACAGCTGAGCCAGCTTTTCAGCTACCGTTTGAACAGTTGCTCCTCCAATACCGGCGTCTGCTTCATCGAAAATTAAGGTGGGTACCAGATCTTGCCTGGCCAGGATGGTTTTTAAAGCTAACATCACCCTGGACACTTCTCCACCGGAAATAATTTTGGTTAATGGCTTAACGTTTTCTCCAGCGTTAGCGCTAAACATGAATTCCACCCGGTCCAGCCCCCGGGGTGTCAACTCTTCTCTATTTGCAAATTGAACTTCAAATCGCGCAGCGGGTAAAGCCAGCTCATTTAAAATCGATTCCAGTTCTTTCTCGATTTGTTGAGCTGTTTCCCGGCGTAATTGGTTTAGGTCAGCACTAACTTCATACATCTGCCTTTCCAGTTCCTGAATTTCTTTTTCCAGGCTTAAAGCGGTTGCCTCGCTGTTTTTCAATCTTTCCATTTCTTCCTTAGTCCGGTCTGCATAATTTAATACTTCTTCTATTGTTGAACCGTATTTTCTTTTTAATTCTTTAATGGTCATCTGCCTTTCCTGGATCAAGCTCAATTCTGATGGATCATATTCAAATTTTGCCTGGTAATCCCGCAACCCATAAGCTACCTCTTCCAGTTGTGCAGAAGAACTTTCTAATAATTCCTGCATCCCAGACAAATTTGTATCGATACCAGAAGCCTGATCAACCAAGGATTTAGCATTATTCACCTTATCCAGCAAGACTTCTGATTGCAGCTCATCACCGCCAGCATAAATTATAGAGTAAGCTTGCATAACCAGGTTCAAAAGTTTTTCAGCATTGGCAAGAATCTTTTCTTTTTCATCCAGCGCTTCATCTTCCCCTTCACTTAAAGCGGCCTGGTTAATTTCATTTAGCTGGTAAGTATAAAGTTCAAGCTTTCTTTCTCGCTCAGTGCTATCACTGCCAAGCAAAGATAGATTATTTTTAAGATCTTGCCTTTTTTGAAATAACTCTTCGAGGCATCCCCTGGAATTCATAATTTTATCTCCACCGAAAGAGTCAAGGAGATCAAGATGCTCTTCAGAACGCAAAAGCGATTGATGCTGATGCTGACCGTGCAAATCAACCAGGTGCCTGCCCAGATCCTTCAAAAAAGAAACTGGAACCGCCCTCCCGTTAACCCTGGCCACACTGCGTCCGGTGCTATAAACTTCCCGGGCCAGGATCAGTTCATCTGCCATCTCGATACCGGCCTGCTCAAGCAAGGGGTTAATCTTTTCTTTCCTCGTTCCTTCCAGTAAAAATACTCCCTCAACATGGGCATTTTCTTTCCCCTGGCGGATCTGTTCTACCGCAGCTCTCTCCCCGAGAAGCAGGCTAATCGCGCCAATGACAATAGATTTTCCAGCGCCTGTTTCTCCGCTTAAAACGTTTAAACCGCTATTAAAATTAAAGCTGAGATCTTCGATAAGAGCAAAATTAGCAACCCGCAGCTCTAAAAGCATTCAGCTTTTCCTCCTTGAAAGTTATGCTTTTAATTTGTGATGCAGTAACCGGTAAAAAGAATTCTCGTGAAAGCAAACTAACTTAACTTTCTGTGCAGGCCGGCTGACTGTAATGCGATCATCATCTTCTAAAGCAAAAAGCACCTGCCCGTCAACGGTTAAAACCACCTGGACTTGACGTGACTCAACTTTTAAACTAATTATATCCGAGCCGTCAACTATAACCGAACGGTTATAGAGGCTATGAGGACAAATAGGAGTAATCAGGAAAAGCTCCATTACGGGGTTGACAATTGGTCCGCCGGCAGATAATGAATAAGCTGTTGATCCTGTGGGGGTTGATATGATTATGCCATCACCTGAATAACTTTCCATAAAATCATTGTTAATGAATGAGTCAACTTTAATATTGCGGGAAAAAGGTCCGCGCGCTACAACTATATCGTTAAGAGCCAAATAACGCCCCAGCTCTTCATCGCCACGCTGCAGTATTGCTTCAAGCATCATCCGTTCTTGAAAATCGTATTGTCCGGTAGCAATGTACTGTAAAAACCGCTCCATTTGCTCTACCTCGATTTCAGCCAGAAACCCTTTATGCCCGAGGTTGATTCCCAACACCGGGACACTCCAGCAGGCCAGGTCTCGCGCAACCCTGAGGATTGTACCATCTCCTCCAACAACGATTATTAACTTGAGCTTGTCGTATAAATCTGAAAGCTGTTCAGCCAAAGAAGTGCTGCTGTAAAAATCAGCTTCATCAGTGGCAACAATTTTCAAGGGAATGGAGCGTTGTTTAAAGAAAGTGCGCATTTTATCAACAACCAGGGCGGTATTATTCTTGTGCCAGTTGGGGATTACTCCAATTTTTTTCATCTTAGATCATATTCCCTCCTTTAACCTGACTGCCATTGGTAGAATTCTTTGTCTCAACAATGATATCCTTCTAAGAAAATCAGTTCTCTTTATGACCATGTTTAAGATGAGCTCTTTCTACCAGGCCAGAAATATCATGGCTGCATCTATCTTGATTTAAACCGGCATTGTTCTTCCCAGTTATTAAATAAATAAAATATTCCAGGTTGCCCTTGGGTCCGGTTAAACGGGAACATGCCAGGCCTTTACAGGAATAGCCCAAATCCTTTGAAAAATCAACTATATTTCTTATGACAGTAGCATGTAATTCAGGATCCCTGATAACACCTTTATTCTTAGCGGCGTCGGCCCGGCCTACTTCAAATTGTGGTTTGATTAGGGCCAGGATTGCAGGTACTTTGATATTTTGTAAAACAGGCAAAACTTTTTTTAATGAAATGAAGGAAACATCTAGCACAGCCAGGTCTGGAAGGTGGGGAAGATCATCAGGTTTCAAATACCGGACATTAAAACGTTCCATGTTCACTACAGCAGGATTATTCCGCAGGCTATAATCCAGCTGCCCATAACCAACATCAAGAGCAATCACGAGGTGAGCTCCTTTTTTAATAAGGCAATCGGTAAATCCTCCGGTAGAAGCGCCGACATCAAGAACAATCAATCCTTTAACATCAAGAGAGAGATCTTCAAGCGCACCATCTAGTTTTAAGCCGCCCCGGCTGACATAGGGGTTATCTGGTTTTAAGCATTTAATCTCAGCCTTTTCCTCTATTTGAGCCCCCGGTTTATCACATACAACCCCGTTTATCAGCACTCTTCCAGCCATTATTTCAGATTGGATGCGGCTGCGACTTAAATCAGGGTTTTGCTGCTGCAGGAGATTATCAAGGCGTTTTTTTTTCCCTTTTTGTTTCAAGTCTGCCCTTCCACAGCTTTTAAATCAATAAAAGACAAGGCCTCATTGTAGATACCTTCAGCATCCAGGTTAAAAGAAGACAGTAACTGGGCCCTGGAACCATGTTCTACAAACTGATCATTTATACCCAGCCTTTTGAGTGGTATCAGGAAACCTTCTCTTTCAAATAGTTCTAAAATAGCACTACCGAAACCGCCTGCTAAAACATTTTCTTCCAGGGTGATAACCCGTCCACATTTTTGAGCCCACCTTATAATCATCTCCTCATCTAAAGGCTTTACAAAGCGGGCGTTGATTAGCGCCGGTTTTAAACCCTGCCAGGTTAATCTTTCAATAGCCTGCAACGCTTGATTTACAACTGTTCCTGCTGCAATGATTAAAAGGTCACGGCCTTCCTTTAGCAATTCACTTTTTGCCCAGGGTATAGCTTTCGGAGCCTCAAGGGTCACTCCTTCTACTTTATCTCGCGGATAGCGCAGCGCAACAGGGCCATTATCCTGTTCCAGGGCAGTAAACAACATGTGCTGCAGTTCATTTTCATTACCGGGAGCCATAATCGACATGTTAGGGATATTGCGCAAAAAACTCAAGTCAAATAATCCCTGATGTGTTTCTCCATCCTCACCGGTAATACCAGCCCGATCAACGGCAAAGACAACAGGTAACTTTTGCATACAAACATCATGCAAAATCTGATCGTAAGCTCTTTGCAAAAAGGTACTGTAAATTGCAACAACGGGCTTCATGCCGCCAGCAGCCATGGCTCCTGCCATGGTTACAGCATGCTGTTCAGCAATGCCAACATCAAAAAATCTCTCCGGAAGTTCCCGGGCAAAATCCCGCAAACCGGTGCCGGCAGTCATTGCAGCGGTAATCGCAGTGATCTTAGGGTTTTCGCGTCCAAGTTTAAGCAAGGTTTGACCAAATATTTCTGTATATGAGGCGCTTTTTTTCTTTTTAAGTAAGCCATTATTTAAGTCAAATGGTCCAATACCGTGGAAAACTTCAGGTGATTTTTCCGCATAATGGTAACCTTTACCCTTCTCTGTTACCACATGTACTAAAACCGGGCCTTTGATTTGATCTGCCTGTTTCAGGGTATTAGTGATCGTCTTTATGTTATGCCCATCGATAGGGCCGAAGTAGGTAAAACCCAGTTCTTCGAAAATCATCCCGGGCACAATCAGGTATTTTAAGCCACCTTTAATTCTTTCCGCATAACTGAGGGCCCTTTCACCTACCAGGGGGACCCGTCCCACAAATTTTTCAAAGTCATCTTTTAATTTTGAATATTTTGGATCAGAGCGGATGCGGCCCAGGTAAGCTGATAGACTGCCAACATTGGAACTGATCGACATTTTATTATCATTTAGAATAACCATTAAATTGGCTTTAATATGACCGGCATGGTTTAATGCTTCAAAGGACATCCCCCCGGTCAGGGCACCGTCGCCAATGACCGCAATCACATTGTTATCCTGCCCATTACGATCACGGGCCTGGGCCAGGCCTAAAGCAGCTGAAATTGAGGTGCTGCTGTGGCCGGTTAAAAAAGGATCATGCTCGCTCTCTTCGGGCTTGGGGAAACCGCATAACCCGCAGTATTTCCGCAATGTAGAAAACTGCTTCCAACGGCCGGTAAGCAGCTTATGAGGGTAACACTGGTGACCTACGTCCCAAATAATCTGATCAACAGGGCTGTTATAATGTCTGTGCAAGGCTAAGCTTAATTCCACTACTCCCAGGCTTGCAGCCAGGTGACCGCCATTATCAGCTACGGTTTTTATCATGTACTGGCGAATTTCAGCAGCGGCTTTTTCAAGATCCTGCCCACCCATTTTTTTCAGATCGCCGGGCAGGCTCATATTTTCAAGCATACTATCCATCGACTTCACCTCTATATACTGTCACCTTTTTTTAACCAGCTTAAAGGCTGATACAATTTTGTTAATATCAATCCCACTACCAGTATAACTTCTGTTGAGTAGTTTATAGCAATAATTTTACCCCAGGCCTTACCACCTACAGTTATGGCTGCTATTATTGAAGTTAATAATACTCCCAGGTAAAATTCAGCCTGCTGATGTGAAAAATTCATCACCAACTTAATTACTATTACAGTAACCAGGGTTCCACTGATTATGCCGCTGATATCACCCCCGACATCATTGCAAAAAGTTGCCACCTTCTCAGCATTTTTAATCAGCTTTACACCCCACTTAGCTCCGGTTACCTTGCGGGCTGCTTTAGCGTTTAATGGCGCAATTTTTGCTGCAGCTACAGCGGTGCCAATCAAATCAAAAATAATGCCAACCATTACCACCAGCAACAGTATTAAAAAAGATAATACTATAGATTGTAACTCATTTAAAAAGTAATGCGCTGTAAAACTTAGGGCCACCGCCATGAAAAAAGTCCACAGAGAAATTACAATAACCCAGCGTATTCGTTTCCGGTTTTTATGATTATACAATGACCATCACCTTAGCACAAAGAAACATAAGTGGTAACAAACCAGGTAAACTTTGCGGCTTAAGGTCCAGCAGGCTTTCCCGAACAGTCACCTGCAGTTACCTCGCAGGCAGTTCCCTTTTAAGACTGTCCCCGCTGTGTTGCCACTGGCGGAGCTGGATTACCACTTAGCTCACACTTTAATCCCTGGCTTGTTTCTCTTGCGAGAGCAGTCTAGGAGATTTCCTCCCTGGCGCCTGGTCTTTCCTAGCCTCTTTTGCAAGTAGGGTTTAAGATGATAACATCCTCTACCCTACCCACTCAAGGCAGGCTACGCTGTACACAGCTTCTTACCGCATACAGGTTCTTCCCAAGCCGTAACCTTTTGTTTGTTTAACAATCCGTCACGGTCATTGGGTCTCCACGAAGGCAGGGTCAACGCCTACATGCCTTTGTAGATCGCCCCGTCCTTCTTAACTCCCAGCAGCAGCTCCCGACTGGGCTTCGGCAGCCACCACCAGGAACT
>PWMM01000327.1 GCA_003558195.1 Syntrophomonadaceae bacterium | reverse complement strand
ATCAAAGGCCGATATGGAGATTTTGGTGTATATGAAACACCATTGCTGGGGATTTTGGCCAGTTCCAGCGGTTGGTGCACGGCGGCTCGCAGCTGTAAAGAAGCCGCTAAAGATCGCAGAATTATTTGTTACGGTTCCAGGCATCTACATCCGGCTGTTGCACCGGTTATGGAACGAGCAGCTGTAATTGGCGGGGCTGATGCTTGCAGTTGTATCCTGGGAGCACTTTTAGTAGGCCAAGCCCCTCTGGGAACAATTCCGCATGCTGCTTTTTTAATTGTTGGAGATACAGTTGAACTGGCTAAAGCTTATGACCGCTTTATCTCAGAAGAAGCTCCCAGAATTATCCTGGTCGATACTTTTAAAGATGAAACTGAAGAAGCTTTAAGGGTTGCAAAAGCCCTCGGTAAAAGACTCAATGGAATCAGGCTTGATACTCCTGGTGAAAGAGGAGGAGTAACACCTAATCTTGTTCGGGAAACCAGGGCTCGTCTCGATCAGGGTGGATTTAAACATGTTCAAATAGTGGTTTCCGGAGGGCTTACACCGGAGCGTATTTCCAGCTTAGCTGAAGCTGGAGCCGACTCTTTTGGTGTAGGTAGTTATATAGCCCGGGCACCGGCAATTGATATGACTCTTGACTTAAAGGAAGTTAGGAATCAGGCCATTGCTAAAAGAGGGAGAATCCCCGGAATCACGGCGAATAATCGGTTGGTTAAAATGAGTTGATATGGCCAGATCATTAGTACTGAAAGCACCAGCAAAGATAAACCTTGGATTGACCGTACTTAGCCGCCGGGAAGACGGATTTCATGATCTGCAGTCAGTAATGCAGCAAATATCTCTTTTTGATACATTGGTTTTTGAGCCTGTTTCTGGGAAAGGGCTCCATTTTTTTTGCACAGATCAAAACTTATCAGGCCCGGAAAACCTGGTAAGAAAAGCTGCTGCCCTGCTGGAAGGCGAAGTGGGCAGATCTTTACCTGGTATAAAAATAACCTTATACAAAAATATCCCTGTTGAAGCAGGTTTAGCTGGAGGTAGCGCTGATTGCGCCGCAGCCCTGGCTGGTTTAAATCGTCTATGGCAGCTTAAATATGATCATTTAAGTTTGCAAAAGCTGGGATTGAGGCTTGGTTCTGATGTGCCATTTTGTCTTCAAGGCGGCACTGCCCTGGCCGGTGGGCGAGGCGAAAAACTTGAGCAACTGCCCGATTTGCCATACTTTTGGGTTGTTCTGGCTTTACCTGAAGCTTTGAGGTTATCAACTGCAGCTGTTTATCAAAACTTTGATAAGACTAGAATGGGTGAGCCAGAAATTGCTGCCCTGGTTGAAGCGATCAAGAATGGTAACAGGAGTAAAATCTTGTCGTGGTTATCCCAGGATTTAACCAATACTCTGGAAACGGCAAAAATTCCCGGTTCTGATATTTTATTAGAAACAAAATATCGTTTGCAAAAAAAAGGATTACAACCGATCTTATCAGGAAGTGGTCCGGCTTTATTTTTATTAATGCCTGAATATGAATCAGCCAGGAAAGCGGCCCGGATGATCGAAGAAGAAAATTGCCGGGCTTATTTTTGCTGGACCTGTGGTAAAAAAGCATGGCAGGAGGGATAACTGTGTTCGATGTTGTTGTTCTGGCTGGGGGTGGAAAGCGGGAGCCACTAACTGAACAAGAAAAAGTTAGTAATAAAGCTTTTATCTTAATTGAAGACCAGCCTCTACTTTATTTAGTTTTAAAAGCGCTTCAGGAAGCCTCTTCCATCCAAAAAGTAATTGTTGTTGGCCCTGCACAAGATCTTTTAGGGCTCAGGAAAAATGAAGATGATTTTACCATCGTTCCTGAACAAGAAAGTATGCTTGATAATGTCGCTGCCGGGTTGGAAAAGGTTGATAAAAACCGCCTTTGCCTGGTTGTGACCGGGGATATTCCCCTTGTTAATGCTGCAGTTATTGAAGAATTCCTCAATCTTTGTGAACCTTATACTTACGATCTATATTACCCCATCCTCTCAAAGGATAGTTGTGAGCGTCAATTTCCAGAGACGAAGCGAACCTACGTGCGATTGAAAGAAGGTTATTTGACAGGGGGTAATTTGGGGCTTATCAACCCACACTGGTTTCTTAATAATAAAACCAGGCTGGAATTATTTATTTCTTATCGAAAGAAGCCAGTAAAACTGTTGCGGATTCTGCCCTTACGCTTGATTTTGAAATATCCATTTGGAATGCTTAGTGTCCATGACCTGGAACTATTTATTTCCAAGCTTTTTAACCTCCATGCTAAGGCTATCCCCTGCAATAGGGTTGAGATTGGTATGGATGTAGACAAAACCAGTGATTTGGCAGCAGTGAAAAAATATTTACAAGTAAGAGAGTGACCTTAGTCAATAAATGCTAACTGGCCTGTGGAGGCATTTTTTTCTCAGGCCAGCTTGCTCCTCTATAGATTAAGTTTTCATTTTTCCCTTTTATGGTTTTAAAAACCTGCAATGTTACTGAATCGGTAGGGTTGTAAATTAATAGATAAAGATCACCGTTTTGGGTGTTAATTACAGATTCGGTTGCCAGGTACGCAAGTGGTCCATAATGAGCATGTTCATACTGAAAATGTACATACACTAAATCATAATGATCGGCGTACCTTTGGGAAAAGTACCAATCAATATTAAACTGCTTTTTGTTATTTAGTATATTCATTAAATATTGAAAGTAAGTTGTGTGACGGTAACGTAATGTGGAACGGCGAAATAACAGGATTTCTATTATGGTCATTT
>PWMM01000013.1 GCA_003558195.1 Syntrophomonadaceae bacterium | reverse complement strand
CTGGACGCGGTTGCCCGCAACTGCTTTGATCAGGCTGGCTATGCTGAAAATTTTGGACATGGCCTGGGACATGGTATTGGGTTAGAAACGCATGAGCAGCCGGTCTTAAATTCCAAGAGCCAGACCATTTTAGAAGAAGGGATGGTTATAACTATTGAACCGGGTATTTATATAAATGGTTGGGGTGGAATTAGAATTGAAGATATGGTACAGGTAACAGGCAACGGGGGAAAATCGCTTACAACCAGCCCCCGTGATTTAATAATAATTTAATTTTAAGCAGGAAGGCAGGCTTTCGTCATGATTTCTACTAATGAGTTTCACAACGGTATAACCATTGAGATGAACGGTGATATTTTTACTATTCTTGAATTTCAACACGTCAAACCGGGCAAAGGAGCTGCTTTTGTGCGCTCCAAGTTAAAAAATCTCCGCTCTGGTTCAATTATTGAACATACTTTCAGGGCCGGGGAAAAAGTAGGCAAAGCTCACCTGGAACGCAAAGAGGTTGAGTACCTGTATCGAGACGAGGATTTTTATTACCTGATGGATCTTGAATCTTATGAACAGATCACTCTAAATGAAGAAAAGCTCGGTTCAGGTGTTAAATTCCTGAAAGAAAACGATCGCCTGCAAATATTAATGCATGGAGACGAGGTGGTCGGTGTAGACTTACCGGTTACAGTAATTTTAAGTGTTTCTGATACAGAACCTGGTTTAAAGGGAGATACCGCTTCGGGAGCTACCAAGCCGGCCACCATGGAAACCGGACTGGTAGTACAGGTCCCGCTATTTGTTAACCCCGGTGACTTAATTAAAGTTGATACCCGCAGCGGTAACTATATCGAAAGAGCATAGATTCAGTATTCTTTTTATACAAAGCCTAGGAGGTTTAAATTATGAATGAAGATTTAAAAGCAAGAGTTTCTTACCTGAGAGGTTATGCTGAAGGCCTGGAGCTTGGTGATGGCAGCAAAGAACAAAAAGTTCTACAGCGCATCATCGATTTGCTAGGAGAAATGGCTGATGAAATCGAACACTTAAGGGTTGATTACGAAGAGCTGTTTGAGTTCACGGAGGCTATTGACGATGATTTAAGCGATCTGGAAGAAGATTTTTACGAACAAGAAGACCAGGATTATGATGATGAAATGGATGATTATGATGATGGTTTTTCCATTGAATGTCCAAATTGCCGGGAAATTGTAACATTTGATGAAAACATTCTCGAAGAAGATACGGCGCTGGAAGTTACCTGCCCCGGGTGCGGCGAAGTGGTGCTGGTTGATGATGAAGAGTGGTATGAGGATTATGAAGAGCTGCCCGAGCTTGATGAAAAAGAAGAGGATGAAGATGTTTAAGTACTGCTTGAACTGTTAAATATAGCTTGAGCAGCAAAATTGAACCGTTAACCGGAGTCTGTTATAATTAAAAAAGAGCAGTTTGTTTGCGGATTGCATAAAAACAAGGGAGGTATTTTCATGGTTGATGAACAAAGCAGAACACTGCCAACCGAACTTGGGGAAGTTAGGATTGCTGAAGAAGTGGTCTCCATCATCGCTGGATTAGCCGCTACTGATATTCAGGGAGTAGCTTCAATGAGCGGCGGCATTGCAGGTGGAATTGCTGAAGTGCTGGGGCGACGAAATTTATCCAAGGGTATTAAAGTAGAAGTTGGAACTGAAGAAGCTAAAATAGATATTTTTATCATTGTTGAATACGGAGCACGAATCCCTGATGTGGCCTGGGATATTCAGGAAGGTGTAAAGAATACAGTTGAAAACATGACCGGTTTAAAAGTTTCTTATGTGAATGTTCATGTCCAGGGCGTTCATTTCCCCCAAAAAGAAGAAGAGATTGCAGAAGAAGAGCTTGCTGAAGAAGCAGAAACAGGGGAAGGCAAAGAATAATAGCTTAAACCTGACCATACCAAAGGGGGAATTAAAATGAGAGCGTTATTGAGGGTACTCATGGTTTTCTTGGCTTTATTATTCATCGGTGGAGCGTTATTTTTAGTTGCAGTTAATTACAACTTAATTCCTAACCTCGCTGTTCACCTTCCCGCTTGGGCGGTAGAAGAAATAGTCCTGGGAACAGCAGCGGGATTACTACTGGTTGCTATCATTTTGCTTATTTTAGGCTTCAGAAGATCTAAAGGCCCGGCAAACGCAGTGCTTAAAGGTAGCGAATACGGGGAAGTAGCTATCTCTATAACTGCCATCGATAACATGGTGTTGAGGACGGTTCAGCAAACTGAGGGTATCAAGGATGTTAGCAGGCAGGTTTCATTTACACAGGATGGTTTGATTATTAGTGTGAAAATAAATGTTATGCCTGATGTCGCTATGCCGAATTTGACCAGCGAACTGCAGTCAAGAATCAAGGAGTACGTTGAAGAAATAACCGGCATAACCGTTCACGAAGTAAAGGTAATAGTGGAAAACATTGTAACAGACCAGGCTCCATCCAAAAAATAAGCCTGACTTAATAAAGGGGGAGCATATTTTGACCGAAATGAACTGGTGGTTATTTATCAACAAACACTGGGGAAAAATCCTGGGTGGCCTGCTGGGACTTGTTTTTGCCTTGCTGGTTGTTAATTATGGATTTTGGTGGAGTGTTTTTATTTACTTTTGTATAGCCTTAGGTATTATAATCGGCTGGAGGCTGGATCTTAATAAAAAAGATGTAAGCAGTTTTTTTAAGCGAGTTTTCTCTACCAAGGATGATCTTGATTAAATTGCCCGCCTGTGCTCCGGCATCTAGTTTTTGCACCCGATGAAAGTGCGGAGGTACTGACCGATTGTCTCGACGTTTAGCAAGAGAGGCAGCATTTATAGCTCTTTTTCAAATCGATATTGGCAAATGCAGAGCCCAACAAGCCCTGAGACGTTCTTTAGAGGATTACAAGTTGGGAGCAGAGGAAATAGCGTTTGCCGAAGACCTGGTTAATAATACGGTCAAAAATCTTGAAAAGTTAGATGCATTGATCAAAAAAAACCTGGTTAAATGGGAACTGGATAGACTTTCGGCCATTGATCGCAACCTTCTGCGTTTAGGGTTGTATGAAATTTTACATCGCCCCGATATTCCAGCTGCGGTATCAATCAATGAAGCGCTAGAGCTGGCAAAAAAATTCGGCAGCACCGGGGAAGCGGTTGGTTTTGTTAATGGAGTACTGGACCGGGCGGTTGGAGAAACATTCAAAAGTGAGTCATAAAGATTATTTATATTTAGGATTGGATACATCAGCTTATACCACTTCGCTGGCGGTAGTAAATCAACAGGAACATCTTCTGGTTGATAGAAGGATACCCTTAACCGTTCAGAAGGGCAACCTGGGGTTGCGCCAGTCAGAGGCCGTTTTTTTACATTTAAAGAATTTAACTGTCCTTTGGGAAGATCCTTACTCATTAGGTAAACATGGCGAGCTGGTGGCTATTGCCGCATCCAATCAACCGCGACCTGTACAAGGTTCATATATGCCAGTTTTTAAAGTTAGTGAGGCCTGTGGTTCATTTCTTGCCCAAACCATGGGCCTAAATTTTTTGGCCTCTTCGCACCAGGAAGGCCATATTATGGCCGGGTTATGGTCAGCAGGTCTGGCCAAGGGATACTATTTAATCGTTCAGCTATCCGGGGGTACAACTGAACTAGTTGAATCGGAAGAAATCTCCCCGGGACTTTTGGAAACCAGGCTAGTTGGCCAGGGTAGTGATTTAAATGCCGGCCAGTTTATCGATCGTTTAGGGAGTTTGATGGGTATTTCATTTCCAGCTGGGCCAAAGCTGGAAAACCTGGCCAAAGGCGGGAGGGATAACGTCATTAAGCTGCCTGTAGCGGTGAAGAACAGCACGATTAGCTTTTCAGGACCGGCATCCAGCGCCGAACGAGCATTGCAAAAAGGATTTAGAAAAGAAGATCTGGCCAGGGCGATAGAGGTTTGTATTGCCGATTCACTTTTAAGAGCCATTTATAATCTTGATGACAGTTTAAAGGATTATGATGGCATTTTATTTGTCGGCGGAGTGGCAGCCAACCAGTATATCCGGGAAAGGTTAGGCAAAAAAATCGGCCCGGCAAAAGTTTACTTTCCAAGGTCGCATTTCGCTTCTGACAATGCGGTGGGCCTGGCAGTCCAGGCTGCTCGCCGGTTTAGGGTTTAGAAGAATTATTATCGTTAAAATTACTTACTATTAAAACTGTGAAAGGAATTTCTTAAATAATGGCGAAGTAAACCTTGATAGTTTGTAAGGATCAAGGTTTAGCCTTAATCAGATATCATAATTCACGCTTGGAGGGAGGATGATTGAAAAGCATCAATAACTTTAACAGGGGAGGTAGGTTTAGTAATTTCTTTAGGGAGAGAGGGAAAAATGTCCAAAGTATTTTTTAGCAGCTGGAATGGAAAATTAGTTGATGAAAGAAACAAGCAGCCAAATGAACGGATCGAACTGGACCAGTTGAATATTCCACCGCAAATTGATGGAGACAACTTGAAAGCATTTGTTGGCTGGTCAGGGGTAGTGATTGTTGATCCGGAGTTAAATGTAGTTGAAGCTTTGAAAGAGTATTATGAAAATGTTCAGCAGGAATCTTGCGGTCGTTGTATTCCCTGCCGAGCGGGCAGTAAGGTCATAGCCGACCGCTTGGAGAAACTGATTGCCGGCCGCGGCAGTAAAGATGACTTGGTTTTTCTAAAGGAGATCAGTAAGCTGGTTAAAGACAGTTCACTCTGCGAACTTGGAATGTCCTCACCAGTCCCTCTTCTTCATGCACTAGAACACTTCGAAGAAGATTTCTCCGCCTATTTTAATGAAGATAGACCTGCACCTGGAAATGGGCTGACTTACCGGCCCGTGCTGACGGCTCCCTGCCGTAACGGTTGCCCGGCTCATATTAATATCCCCCGCTACATCGAATGTATTAAAGAAGGAGATTATGAAGGAGCCCTGGCGGTCAATCGTGAAAAGACGGCTTTGGTGGGGACTTTGGGCCGCGTGTGTGTCCATCCCTGTGAATCAAATTGTAACCGTCAGCCTTATGACCAGTCACTTTCGATCAGGTTATTAAAGCGTTTCGCAGCAGATTTTGGCGTTAAGAATAACTATGACCAAAAAATTGAATATACCAAGCCCGGGCCTAATGCCGATAAAGTAGCTGTAATCGGAGCTGGTCCAGCCGGTCTTAATGCGGCTTACCAGCTGGCTCAAAAAGGTTATAAAGTGGTAATTTATGAAGCACTTCCAATACCAGGTGGCATGCTCGCGGTTGGTATACCGAGCTACCGTTTGCCCCGCGATATTCTCAACGCTGAGGTTGCCCTGGTGGAAAGCCTGGGAGTGGAAATTAAATACAATACCAAAATTGGCGAAGATATCCCCCTGGAAAAACTCTGGGATGAAGGCTATAAAGCTATTTTCATCGCTAACGGTCTTCATGAAAGTGCTAACATGGGTTGTAAAGGTGAAGATGAAGGTTATAAGGGTTTCATGCCCGGAGTAGAGTATTTACGTAAAATAAATCTTGGTGAAAAAGTTGACCTTGGTGAAAAGATAGCAGTTATTGGTGGTGGTAATGTGGCCATGGACTGCGCCCGGTCAGCAGTTCGCCTTGGTGTAAAAGAAGTGAACCTGATTTACCGCCGGAGCAGAGCAGAAATGCCTGCTAATAAGGCTGAAGTAGATGCAGCCGAAGAGGAGGGCATCAAGTTCCACCTCCTGGCTAACCCCACTGAAATTATGGAAGAAGGCAGCTGTGTCAGCGGCTTGCAGTGTATTAAAATGAAACTTGGCGAACCTGATGAAAGTGGCAGACGTCGCCCTGTTCCAATCGAAGGTTCAGAATATATCCTTACGGTCGATACTGTTATTCCCGCTATTGGGCAAGTTGCTGATTTTTGTTACTTGACCCCGGAATGTGGCATTGAACCGTCAAGAAAAGGAACTATCCAGACTGATCCTGCTACCATGGAAACTGACATCCCGGGCGTTTTTGCCGGGGGAGACGTTGTTCTTGGGGCAGCAACTGTAATTGAAGCGATCGCTTCAGCTAACCGGGCTGCAGAAGCTATTGACAGCTATATTAAAACCGGTAAAAGCAAGGTTAGCGCCCAGGTTGTTAAAGAACAGCAAGTTGAAAAAATCGGAGTTTATAAAGAAGAAATAGTACCGGAAATGGTCGGAGGAAGAACCCGCCTTGAAGAAGAAGCCTGTCCGGTAGCGATCCGGATTAAAGGTTTTGACGAGGCCGAATTGGGCTTTAAAAATCCATCTGAAGTGCTGAGCGAAGCGGAACGCTGTATCAAGTGTTTACGCTTGGGTCTGGCCATTTCTTAACCGAGGGGAGGGTATAATAAAGATGAAAACTGTAAACTTACAAATTGATGGCAAAAAAATATTTGCTGAAGAGGGCACGACCATTTTGGAGGCGGCCCGGCAGAACGGAATCGACATTCCCACTCTTTGCTACCACCCCCGGTTGGCACCACTCGGTCATTGCCGAGTTTGTATAGTTGATGTACAGGGCTTTGAAAAACCGATAACATCATGTGACAACCCGGTTACCGAGGGTATGGTAGTTGAAACCAGCACCCCGGAAATTCAAGAGATGCGGGATCAGATCCTGATCTTATCTCTGGCGACTCATCCGTATCAAGACTGTTTAACCTGCGAAAGAACCGGCAGCTGTGAGCTACAGGAAAAAGCATATAATTTTAAGGTAGACCTGCCTGAACAGCTTGAACGGGAAGTGCCTGCCGAAAAAAACGAAGATAATTCCTACATAGTCCGCGACGAGGAAAAGTGTATCCTTTGTGGAAGGTGCGTGCTTGTATGCCGCACTGGTCCCGGATGTTTCGTTTATGAAATGGTGGGCAATGGTGTCAATACCAGGGTAGTACCTTCTAAAAACGGTAAAGAGGTATCCATGGAAGAGGCTGGATGCAACTTTTGCGGTCAGTGTGTAGATGTTTGTCCGGTAGCTGCAATTACCGAGAAGAAAAGGTTTGCAGCGGGCCGGGAATGGGAATTATCAAGGGTACCCGGTATTTGTGTTGAATGTTCCCTGGGATGTAGCCTGGAAAGACAGGCCTCAGGAAACAATTTAATAAAAGTTTCCGTTCCTCAAGAAGGTGAAAAAGTCAGCTGGATCTGCCAAAAAGGCAAATTTGGTGTTCAAAAACCCGGGGAAGAATACCTGGAACAACCTCTAAAGCTTAATGGTAATAGCTATTCAGAAATCAGCTATGATGAAGCCGTTAAGAAAGCAGCAAAAAGCCTGCAGGAAATAAAGGATAAGGCGGGAGCAGATGCCCTGGCTGTCTATGCTTCCGGCAAGATAAGCAATGAAGAGTCTTATTTACTGCAAAAACTGGCCCGGGAGGTCCTGGGTACCGCTAATGTTGATCTAGGGGTTGAAAAAGCCTGGGGCCAGGCTTATAAAGGCATGAATGAAATCACCGGACCGGATGTTTACGGGCCCACGCCGGCAACGATGCAGGATGCTGAAGCACTGCTGGTGATCGGATCGAGCCTGGAAGAAAGCCACCCTGTCGCCGCGTTTGCTGTCCAGCAGGCCGGCCGTTTTAATGACGCCGTTATAGTGCGGATCAATACTGAGGAAGATCAAAAAGGCTCATGGAATGAAATCCAGGTTGACAGTAAACCTGGAGCGGAAACCGCCCTGTTTAAGGCTATAACCGCCGCAGTAAAAGGAGATGATCCTTCGAACCCGGCTAAAGAAGCAGGAGTTTCTGTTGAAGAGGTGCAAAAAGTGGCTGAACAGCTGGCAAAAATGAACAGCTGTACAGTTGTTGCCCCTGCATTCTTTGCCGATGCAGACAGCGAAAAGGTGGAAGCACTCCTGGCTATGGCGCAAGCGGGCGGACAGTTAGCATACGGACGTAGTGATCTATTGCTCCTTTCCCGCTACAGTAATGCTACAGGAATTATTCAACTCGGTGGGTCATCCTCCTACGGACCGGGTCTAACTGCACTTAATGGTAAATCAGGCTTGAGCAGCGCAGAACTTGCCGCTGCTGCAGGCGCTGATAAAATTAAAGCAGCCCTGGTTTTTGGAAGCGGGCTGGTTGGAGCTAAACCAGACGGACTTGATTTTCTGGTTGTTTCATGCCTGAACCGCGACGAAGTGCCTGATCAAAGCGATCTGGTCTTTCCTGCCCAGTTACCTGAAGAGAAAACAGGAACTTTTATTAACTCATCCGGTCAAGCCTGCATCAATGCAGCTGCTCTCTCCCCAAGAGAGGGTGCGCCTCAAGACTGGAAGTTGATTTGTGACCTGGCAGAAGCATTCGGAGAAAAGTGGCCGTATGTTTCCCTGGACGATGTCCGTGCTGAAATGCATGGTGTTGCAGCTGAATAAACAGGTCCACTCAGACTGGGTGTAATCAATTAATGTTGTATTTTGGCCCGAATTAATAAATCGGGAGGTATATTAACAAAGAGCACCCGGCTGTCAAAAAAGTGTTGCAAACAACCTGACAGCCGGGTGCTAACTTTAAAAAAGATGAAGAATCAACTGCCGGTTTTTACAGTAACTGAGATAAACCGCTATGTTAAGAGCTTAATGCAAAGCGATCCAGGTTTGCGTGATCTCTGGGTATCCGGTGAGATTTCAAATTTTAAGCATCACCGTTCCGGGCACATGTATTTTACTGTAAAAGATAGCTCTTCTGCTTTAAGATGTGTTTTTTTCCGGCGGGATAATTTAAGCTGCTTTTTTGAACCACAGGACGGGATGGAAGTGATCTTGCAAGGATACATTTCTGTTTATGAACCGGCAGGACAGTATCAACTCTATGTGCAGGAGCTTCAACCGGCTGGAGTAGGATCCCTTTATATTGCTTTTGAGCAGCTGAAGCAAAAACTCGAAGCCGAAGGGTTATTTAAAGCCGAACACAAAAAGAAGCTTCCGAAAGTTCCCCGTAAAATAGGCCTGGTGACCTCACCGGGCGGTGCCGCCCTGCAGGATATTCTTACCACAATAAAAAAGCGTTTCCCTCATGTTCAGTTGCTGGTGGTGGAAAGTTTGGTTCAAGGTCCAGGGGCAGTAGCTGACCTAGTCAGAGCTATTAATATTTTAAATCTTAAAGCAGATATTGACCTGATTATTTTAGCTCGCGGTGGCGGATCCCTGGAAGACCTGTGGCCTTTTAATGACGAGAAAGTAGCCAGGGCTATCTTTAAATCTTCCAAACCGATTATATCTGCGGTGGGGCATGAAACAGATTTTACAATTGCAGATTTTACAGCAGATTTGAGAGCCCACACTCCAACCGAAGCAGCTGCAGCTGCTGTTCCTGTTTTCAGTGAATTAACGGCCGAGGTGGAACAGTTAAAGAGCCGCTCTGGCCTGGCATTAAAAAATCGCGTTTTACAGGAAAAACAACGCCTTGACCATATCGTTAGCGAAAGGTTTTTCCGGCGTCCGCAGGAAAGGATTAGAAATACTAAGTCTGGCCTTTCTGAAATAGAAACCAGGCTAAAAAAGGAAATGATCCGGTTTCTGCAATTAAAAGGTATCAAATTAACGGCTTTAATCGATAAGCTTGAGAGCTATAGTCCTTTAAAAGTAATGAATCGCGGCTATACTTTTTGCCGGGATCAAAAAGGAAATATTATAAGATCTGTAAAAGATATTAAGGTAGGTCAACTTTTGCAGTTGAGCTTGCGAGATGGCAGGGCGGAATGCCGCGCAGAAAAGGTCGAGGAGGATCGCGTTATTGAAAGCAGATGAGCATTCTAAAAATAAAAAAGAACTTACTTATGAAGAAGCGGTAAAACAGCTGGAGGAAATTGTTAATCGACTTGAAAATTCAGAGATACCCCTGGAAGAATCACTTTCTTCATTTCAAGAAGGGATTGCTCTATCCAGGTTATGCCGAGAAAAACTGGCAGAGATAGAATATAAAGTTGAATATTTATTGAAAGAAGAACAGCAGCAAGCCTTAGATTTAAATGAAGAGAGCGAAAAGGGCGATAACGACGGAGAGCATGAGTTATGATAAATATTGATCAGTACCTGGTTGAAAAAAAGGAGATCATTAACGGGGCGTTAAAAAAATGCCAGCCGGTATCAGGACCGCCTGCGGTTCGTGAGGCGATGAATTATAGCCTTGAAGCAGGAGGCAAACGCTTGCGCCCCATCCTGGCTATTGCCACAGCAGAAACTTTTGATTATTATGACGATGAGGTCATTGATGTAGCCTGTGCCCTGGAGCTAATTCATACCTATTCATTGATTCACGATGATCTTCCAGTTATGGATGACAGCAGTCTCAGGCGGGGGAAACCGACTTGCCATGTAATTTATGGTGAAGCTACAGCTTTACTGGCAGGAGATGCTCTCCTTACGCTAGCTTTTGAAGTTTTAAGTAGTTATGGTTTAAAAACAAAAGGGACTGATAAGGCGCTTAGAATCATTGCTGAATTAAGCAAGGCTGCCGGAGTAACCGGCATGATTGGGGGCCAGGTTTTAGACTTAGAAGCAGAGGGGCAAATTTTAAGTATAACGGAAATTGAAACTATTTCAGCTATGAAAACGGGCTCTCTTTTGAGAGCTTCTGTGCTATGTGGGGCACTTGCAGCTGAAGCCGGAGATAGAGCTTTAAAACAGCTGGACCGGTATGCTTCCAAGATCGGAACGGCTTTTCAGATTGTAGACGATCTTTTGGACATTGAAAGTTCTCCTGAAGAACTGGGTAAGCCAACCGGTGCTGACCGGGATCGTTATAAATCGACATTTCCGGCTCTACTCGGTCCGGATAAAGCCAGAATTAAAGCAGAATCGCTTTATAATGAGGCTTTGGAAGCCCTTGATAGTTTAGACCAGACCACCGATTTGCTAAGTGGGTTAGCCCATAAACTGGTATACAGGACAAAATAATTAATAACTAAAGATGATCAAAAGGGGTAACAAAGTGGTTCTGCTAAACAGGTAGTTCTGAATAGATAATGAAGCTTTAATACCGTTGTTTGTAATCAGATGGTATGCTATGATATAGTTCCAAAGAGGGCATAAGTGGTGCAGTATTCTAGTTGGCGCCCCTTTCTGAAAACGGGCCTAAAAATCCGT
The DNA here is from genome assembly GCA_003558195.1 of Syntrophomonadaceae bacterium. Classification (GTDB taxonomy): domain Bacteria; phylum Bacillota; class Dethiobacteria; order DTU022; family DTU022; genus B1SED10-74M. Next base: position 35 of record PWMM01000013.1, on the reverse strand, counting down.
TAAGGGCACATCGATGAAGTTCCTGGTGGTGGCTG
>PWMM01000040.1 GCA_003558195.1 Syntrophomonadaceae bacterium | reverse complement strand
GATCACCAGGGATTAAGTGAATCAGCGAAAAAACCAGCAGGGTAACCCCAAAAATAACGGGAATAGTTTGGATAAACCTTCTAACAATAAACTGTAACAAATAATGGCACTCCTTTTTTAAACCCTGGTCCTGGGATCAAAGGCATCCCTTAAACCGTCACCGAACAAGTTAAAAGCCAGAACCACTGTAACAATTGCTAAACCGGGAAATAATGCTACATGGGGATGATCGAACATATAACTGCGTCCCTGGCTTAGCATGGCCCCCCATTCAGGAAGTGGTGGCTGGGCGCCCAGGCCCAGGAACGAAAGACCGCTGGCAATCAGAATAGCTATAGCTATTCTGATTGTGGCTTGCACTATAATCGGAGAAACTATATTCGGAAGAATATGTAAAATAATGATGCGCATGTCACTTGCTCCCAGGGCCCGGACCGCTTCAATATATTCAAGTTTGCTCACAGCCAGGGTGGTTCCCCGGACGATCCTGGCAAAACCGGGTATTGAAAAGATACCAACTGCAATAATAACATTATTTATACTTCCTCCCAAGACACTGACCAGGGCAATAGCGAGCAAAATCCCCGGAAAGGCCAGCAAAACATCAACGATACGCATGATAATGGTATCGAGGATTTTGCCATAATAACCGGATAAAATCCCCATGGGTACACCAATCACCATTCCCACAACAACAGAAAGGAAACCAATGTAAAGCGTTATCGACATTCCGTGGATCAAGCGAGTAAAAATATCTCGACCATTGTGGTCGGTACCTAGCCAAAAATCGGACGAAGGGGGAAGCAGCCTTGTGGAATAATCGACTCTGAGTGGATCATGAACCGTAAACAGGGGCCCAAAAATGGCGATTAAAATGAAAAACAAGATCAGGTATCCGCCGATCAAAGCGGTTTTATTCTTTTTCAGCCGTTTATAGATCAGTTTCCAGTTAGAAGAACCCTTTACTGCTTGTTCCTGCGCTCCCTTTGCACCGTGGGCCAGATCGCTCATTGCTGTGATTCTACTCCTTCAATGCTAACTTGAAAAATGCTACATATAATTTATATGAAATTAAAACATTTTACAAATATATCTTGTTTTTTCTTGCAACAATATGTATAGTATAAGCAATTATGCTGAATAAATACAGACTATATTTTACATTTTAAAAAATTTTTTTTAAGATGTTTTTTATTGTATTTACCGGCATAAGCACACATACCTTTAAGGGGGAAGAAATTAGTATGAATTTAAAAAACAAATTGTGGTTGCCTGTTTTTGCCCTCCTGCTCCTGCCACTATTTTTCGTCGGCTGTGACACGGCTGAAGAATCAGACGAAGGAGAAGGAGACCTGGTAATTGCCAGTCTTTCAGATGCCGTATCCCTGGATCCCCATGGATCTAACGACGTACCATCGGCAAAAGTAGCCTACAACATTTATGAATCGCTGGTTTATTTTGATGAAAACAGTGAACTTCAGCCTTTGCTGGCCACTGACTGGGAACCTATTGATGATTTAACCTGGGAATTTACCCTGCGTGAAGGTGTTCAATTCCACGATGGTACCGACTTTACAGCCGATGCTGTTAAAGCTTCCTTTGAACGCTTGCTCGATCCGGATATCGGTTCACCTCGACTTTTCCTTTTCGAGATGCTTGAAAATGTAGAAGTGATAGATGATTACACAGTCCGGTTTGTAACCGAGTTTCCCTTTGCTCCCCTGCCGGCCCACCTGGCTCACAGCGGTGGAGCTATTATCAGCCCGGCTGCAATAGAAGCTGATTATGAGGAAATGGCAGCAGGCAGCGAACCCGGTTCATATCTCTCTAACAACCCGGTAGGAACTGGTTTCTTCGAACTGGAAAGCTGGGTGCCTGGTGATCAACTTAAGCTAATACGTAACGACAACTACTGGGGAGAAAACGCCAGGCTCGATAGCGTCACTTTCAAGGTGGTCCCCGAAAGCCTGACTCGTATCTCTGAGCTGGAAACAGAAGTAGCCCATATCGCCGACCCGGTTGAACCGAGTGACATGAATCGGGTTGAAAACATGGATCACGCTTCCATGGAAATAACCTCGGTAACAGTTATGGCTTATGTTGGTTATAACTGTGAGAAAGAACCATTTGACGATATTCGCGTCCGCCAGGCGATTTCAATGGCTATCAACAAGGAAGAAATCATTGAAGGAGCTTATGAAGGCACAGCTATTCCCGCCGAAGGGCCAATTGCACCAGGTGTATTTGGACATGACGAAAGTATTCAAGGCCTAGCTTATGATGTTGACAAAGCCAGGGAACTGCTGGCTGAAGCAGGATATGAAGATGGCTTTTCTACTACCATCTGGACTAACGATAACCCTGTCCGGATTATGGCCGCTGAATACATCCAATCAGAACTGGCAGATCTAAATATCGATGTGGAAATAGAAGTCCTCGAATGGGGTGCTTACCTGGAAAACACAGCCGCCGGTGAACACGATATGTTTATTCTCGGCTGGTCTACTCCAACTCTGGATGCAGATTACGCAGTTTATGCGCTTTTCCATTCCAATAATATCGGCGATCCCGGCAACCGCTCTTACTACTCTAACGAAGAAGTTGATGCACTGCTCGACAGGGGACGCCAGGAGCCGGATCCTGATGAGCGCCTGGTGATTTACAGTGAATTACAGGAAATCCTGGTTGAAGAAGCACCGATGCTTTACCTTGTATATAACGAAGACCTGGTCGGTGTAAACGACAGCGTTAAAAACTTCTGGGTTACCCCGGCCAGCATGTTTATGCTCCAGGATGT
>PWMM01000008.1 GCA_003558195.1 Syntrophomonadaceae bacterium | reverse complement strand
GGCACCGACCACAATGGCCGGGATATTTTTACTCGCTTGATCCACGGGATGTCGATAACGCTTTACATTGGTTTCCTTTCTGTTGTTGTGGGAATGGTGGTTGGTGTGCCCATGGGAATTTTGTCCGGTTATTATGGAAAAATCCTCGATACCATTATCATGCGTATCGTTGATGTCTTGCTGGCCTTTCCGGGGATTTTGCTCGCTATTGCCCTGGTCAGTGTCCTGGGAGGAAGTATAAATAATGTTATTATTGCAGTAGGCATCTTTTCAATACCTGGTTTTGCCAGGATCGTCCGGGGAACCACCCTGGCTGTGAGCAAGCTTGAATATATTGAAGCGGTCCGGGCCCTGGGGGCAAGCGACATGCGCATCATTTTTTTACATATCCTTCCGAATATAGTTTCTCCGATTATAGTTCAGGCCACAATCAGGATAGCCATAGCTATCTTAATTGCCAGCGGTCTTTCTTTTTTGGGCCTGGGTGCCCAGCCACCACTTCCTGAATGGGGGGCCATGCTAAGCCAGGGACGCAGTTACATGTTCGATTATCCCCATGTAGCATTATTTCCCGGTTTAGCAATTGTTACGGTGGTTCTGGCTTTTAACCTGTTCGGTGACGGTTTAAGGGATGCCTTTGATCCCAGGACCAGGGTTTAACAAAGGAGTGCCATTATTTGTTACAGTTTATTGTTAGAAGGTTTATCCAAACTATTCCCGTTATTTTTGGGGTTACCCTGCTGGTTTTTTCGCTGATTCACTTAATCCCTGGTGATCCGGCCCAGATTATGGCCGGTGAAGCCGCACCTGAGGCGACAGTTGAAGCGATGCGAGAGAGGCTGGGGCTTAATGATCCCCTGCACGTCCAGTATGGTCGCTACATGGGCAATTTGCTCCAGGGGGATCTAGGCCAGTCAGTTCGTACCAGCCGTCCTGTTATGGACGAGATCCAGCCTCGGATCATGATTACTATAAGACTCGCTTTATATAGCATGGTTTTGAGTATCATCTTGGGACTGGTAGCCGGAGTAGTTTCAGCTGTCAGGCGTTATGGTATTTTAGATGCCACCCTGATGCTCGCGGCTCTGTTTGGTTTTTCCATGCCAAATTTTTGGCTGGGCCTGATGCTAATTAAGCTGATCTCTATAGACCTGGCCCTGCTCCCGCCATCGGGCTGGGGAACCTGGCAGCAGGGAATTTTACCGATAATTACGCTTGGTACCGGAGGGGCGGCCATCATAGCCAGGATGACCCGGTCCAGCATGTTAGATGTAATTAACCAGGACTATATCCGAACGGCCCGGGCTAAAGGGCTGAAGGAAAGGGTAGTTATATATAAGCACGGCCTGAAAAATGCCCTGATCCCGGTGGTAACAGTAGTCGGGATCGAAATGGGAATGCTCCTTTCGGGAACGGTCCTGGTTGAAACTGTTTTTGCTGTCAACGGCATGGGCAGGCTGGCTATCGATGCTATCAGGGCCCGTGATTTTCCTTTAGTCCAGGGAATTGTGCTCATATTTGCCCTGATCTTTGTGATTGTAAACCTATTGGTGGATATATCCTACCGGTATCTGAATAAAAGGATTGAGCTTAATTAGCTGTTTTTAAAGAGGTGCAATGATTTGAGTATAATAGAACCCATCCTTGAAATAAAAAATCTAAAGACCTCGTTTTTTATTGATGCAGGAGAAGTAAAGGCTGTGGACGGGGTTACCCTTGATGTACCGAAAGGGAGAACCCTGGGAGTAGTAGGAGAGTCAGGGTGCGGTAAAAGTGTTATGGCCCTGTCGATCCTGCAATTGCTCGAGCAACCGGGTAAAATCGTGGATGGAGAAATAATCTTCAAGAATGAAAACCTGCTTCTGAAAAGTGAAAAGGAAATGCGCGATATCAGGGGCAATAATATTTCCATGATATTTCAGGAGCCGATGACTTCATTAAACCCTGTTTATACAATCGGCGATCAGATCAGCGAATCTTACCGGGTCCATCAGAATATGGGTAAAAAAGAGGCTTACCGAAAATCCCTGGAAATGTTGCGCCTGGTTGGGATTCCTTCTCCGGAGAAGAGGTTGTATCAGTATCCGTACGAACTTTCCGGTGGTATGCGACAGAGAGTAATGATTGCCATGGCTTTGGCTTGCCGGCCAGATTTACTAATAGCCGATGAGCCTACTACAGCACTGGATGTTACTATTCAAGCCCAGATCTTGGAATTAATTAAGGAATTGCAAGGCAGGTTACACATGTCTGTAATAATCATAACCCATGACCTGGGTATTGTTGCCGAAACTTGCGACCGGGTAGCGGTGATGTACTGTGGTAATATTGTCGAACAGGCTGAGACCGCAGAATTGTTTGAAAGGCCCTGGCACCCTTATACTGCGGGTTTGTTTAATTCCCTGCCCCGGCATGACCTGGAAAAGGAAGAGCTGGAAGCTATCCTGGGTTATGTGCCGAACCCCATAGAAATGCCTCAGGGATGCCGTTTTTCACCACGTTGTGCTTATGCTGAAGAGATTTGTCGGCAAGAGAATCCTGGTCTTAAATTAATAGATAATAACAGGGCGGTGCGGTGCTGGATTTATTCTGACGGTTGGAAGGGTAGTAAAGAGGTGGCGTATTATGGCTAGTAGCTTGGAAGCAAAGGATTGCCAGGAATTGCTCAAAGTAGATGATCTCAAAGTTTATTTTCCAATCAAAGGCGGTTTTCTGGGCCAGACGGTAAACCATGTCAAGGCTGTGGACGGCATATCTTTTTCTGTTTTTGAAGGGGAAACTATTAGCCTGGTCGGTGAGTCGGG
>PWMM01000043.1 GCA_003558195.1 Syntrophomonadaceae bacterium | reverse complement strand
TCTCAGTACTGGGTTCATTTAGGCAGGACCCATCCGGGTTACTTAGGGTTGGTTTTGGTACCGATAACAGCAGCAATATTTACAGCAGGCAATATCTTACCCCAGCTAAATAATTGGCCGACTTATTATGCATTTTTTGGTTACGGAGCAGGAATTATGTTTTTAATTATTTTACATAAACGAGACCAGATAGATTATCTCGATTACGGTCTGCGCCGTGATAAGCTAAAAAACGGCTACGTTCTGGCCATTTTATCAGCTGCATTAATCTTAATGGCCACAAGGGGTTTACCATCTGGCCTTAAGATCACAGATCCGGTTGAATTGATCCAACTACCTTTAATATTCCTGCTGCTTGCTTTGCCCTCAGAGATGATCTGGCGTGGTTATATCCAGGCATACCTGACTCGCTTAACCGGTCCAAACTGGGGCATGCTGTTAATGATTGCCTTAGTCGGTTTAAGTCAGTTTGTGTATATATATTTTACTGAACCCTGGATGCTTTATTATCCTTATACAATATTGGAATTCGCCATCCTGGCTCCGGGTACAGCTGCCATCTTAGGTTATCTATATTTGAGGACAGAAAATATTCTCGCCTGTGCATTGTTGCATAGCTTTTTAGTATTTTTACCAGATATCATCCAGTATTAAAAGAGAGGCGGAGTTAATAATGGATAAAGTAAAGATAGTCCGGGGAGTAGAAATGATATTAGAAGCAATCGGTGAAGATATAAACCGTGAAGGCTTAAAGGGCACCCCGGAGCGAGTTGCAAAGATGTATAGTGAACTCTTTGGTGGATTAAAACAAGATCCCCGTTCCCCATTGCAAACCTGCTTTGTAGAAGACGGACACGATGAGATTGTTTTAGTTAAGGATGTCTCCTTCTACTCTATGTGCGAACATCACCTGCTTCCTTTCTATGGAAAAGCTCATGTAGCCTATGTCCCCGGAGGAGGTAGAATAGTAGGTTTAAGTAAACTGGTACGGGTAATAGAAATAATATCCCGTCGCCCTCAATTACAAGAAAGGCTAACCAGTAATGTGGCGGATATCATAACAGAAGAACTGAAACCTAAAGGCGTGGTAGTGGTTGTTGAAGCAGAGCACTTGTGCATGAGTATTCGTGGTGTTGGCAAGCCCGGTTCAGTAACTGTAACTTCAGCAGTACGCGGCCTCTTCAGGACCAATGCCAGTTCACGTATCGAAGCTTTTAGTCTAATCAAGGGCTAAATTTAGGCTGAGGAGAAAAACATGGAACGTTGCGCTAATATTATAGCCAACAAAGAATACCAACTTTATTTACAATATAATTATGAGAATGAGATAAATAGGCCTTTTTGCAAACATCATTTCGATCATTTAGTTGCAGTAGCCCGGTTAACCTACTTGTTGTTGCTTGAAGAAGGCCAGCCTTATATTTCCCGGGAAATGGCTTATGCTACGGGACTATTGCATGACATTGGCAGATGGAAAGAATATCAAGATGGAACCGACCACGCTAAATTAAGCTCTGAACTGGCAGGTTCAATATTGAAAGAGGCTGGATACACTACTTATGAGAGCCAATTGATTCGAAAAGCCATCGCCCAACATCGCACTAAAGAAAGTGAAGATGAACACCGCTCACCCCTTAGCAAAGCATTAAGTAAGGCTGACAGTTTGTCTAGAACTTGTTTTGCCTGTGAGTCTCGTGATAATTGCTATAAATTGAAAGATCAGCCCCATCAAAGGAGGTTTTATTTTTGAGCAGGGTGCTGCAATTAGGTGATAGGAAATATAACCTGGACAAAAGAACCCTGGTTATGGGTATTTTAAATGTCACTCCCGACTCTTTTTCAGATGGCGGCAACTATACCCGGGTAGAAAAAGCGGTTGAGCAAGCCTTTAAAATGGCCGAAGACGGAGCGGACATTATTGATATTGGTGGAGAGTCAGTTCGGCCTGGATTTATCCCAATATCAGCTGAGGATGAGCTTAACAGGGTTATGCCCGTGATCATAGCTCTAAAAAAAGACCATACTTTCCCTCTACCCATATCGATTGATACCTATAAAGCAGCTGTAGCTGAAGAAGCCTTAAAAATGGGCGTTGAAATGGTTAATGATGTCTACGGTTTCAAAGCAGATCAAAAATTGGCAAAAGTGGTTGCTGATTATAATGTCCCTATTTGCTTGATGCATAATCGCAGCAGCACAGATTACAAAAACCTCATCGCTGACATTATTGAAGAAATTAATGAATCAATTCAGCTTGCTCATCAAGCAGGCATTAAAGATGAGCAGATCATTATTGATCCCGGGATCGGGTTCGGTAAGGATTTGCAGCAAAACTTAGATGTTATGTACTATCTCCGTGAGTTCAACAGTCTTGGCTATCCTCTTTTGCTTGGAACTTCCCGGAAATCAATGATTGGCAAAACCCTACACCTGCCATTAGAAAAAAGAGTTGAAGGAACTGCTGCTACTGTTGCTTACGGCATTAGTGCAGGAGTGAGCCTGGTAAGAGTTCACGATGTCTTACAAATGCGCCGTGTAGCTGATATGACTGATGCGATGGTACGGAGGTAATTTTTTATGGATAAGATTATTATTGATGATATTATTAGCTTTGCTTACCATGGAGTGCTACCTGAAGAAAAAAAATTAGGCCAGGAATTTCAGGTTAGTCTTGAACTGGGCACCGATTTTTCAGTAATTAAAGATGATCAGATTGAGCAAGCTGTCGATTACCGGCATGCAGTAGAGATTGTCCAGGAAATTATGAAAGGTCCCTCATGTAATTTGCTGGAAACCCTGGCTACCC
>PWMM01000227.1 GCA_003558195.1 Syntrophomonadaceae bacterium | reverse complement strand
GTCAGGGGATTGGCGATAAACCGGCCGTCAATGAAACCTACTGTCATCCGGACAAATTCCTCTACTCCCAGCTCTGATACCACCCTGCGCCCCAGGGTAACAGGCATTTTTTGTCTCTCCGGCAGGGGCAGCCTAAAATAACTGAAGATTAAGGGTCGGGTAAACCATTCCAGGCTCATGTAGGCAGAAACGGGATATCCGGGGAGGCCAATGACCGGTTTTTTACTGATCTGCCCGAGGATGGTTGGTTTACCGGGCCTGGTAGCCACACCATGTAAGAACACTTCTCCCAATTCTTTGATGGCAGCAAAGGTATAGTCTTTATCTCCTGCCGATGAACCGGCATTAATAATTACCACGTCAAATTCATTTGTTGCTTCCAGTAATGCTTTCTTGATTCTCGCAGGATCGTCTGGTACGCTTGGCTTAATTACAGGTTCTGCGCCCCATTGTTCTAAATAAGCTGCTATCACGGTGCTGTTAAAATCGGGGATGCTTCCTTTTTTTCGCTCTTCGCCCGGGCCTATAATTTCTGAACCACTGGGTATAATTGCTATCTTAGGTTTCATCAGGACTTCAATTTCAGTTATGCCTCCGGCTAAAATAGCTCCCAGGTCTTGAGGGCGCAGCTGGTGTCGCCCGGGAACAATTAGTTCACCAGTCACTACATCTTCGCCCACAGCCCGGACGTGCTGCCAGGGAGTGGCAGGGGCGATTACTTCAGCCTTGCCGCTGTTATTAAAATGGACATCTTCTATTTTTATAACTGCATCAAAGCCGGAAGGAAGCGGTTCACCGGTGTTGATATTGTGATAATTATGTTCCGGTTCGAGTTGAAGCGGGTTCTGATCAGATGCTCTAAAGGTATGTTCAGAAACCACTGCAATGCCATCCATGGCAGCGGCATGGTAGCCTGGCATGGAATGAGAGGCAAAAACAGGTTCAGCTGTTACCCGGTCCAGGGCTTTGCTTGTGGCAATTTTTTCAGTCCCACAGGGAATTTCTACTTCTGCCAGAAATTTCTTCAGCGCATCCTGCCTGGGGATATTGCTAAGATAAATTTTACGAAAAGGGCACCTCGTTTATTATAAGTGTAGTCTTTAGAAAAACTATCTTAAAACTCCGTGCTGTTTTTGATTATGGAGTTTTTAATCTCAACTCCACTTTAACTTTAATTTAACCTGTAACTTTAAGCGCTATTAATAGATATCTCTTGATATCGCCTTATATGTTTAAAATAAACCAATACGGTTTATTACAGGTATTGAAATATAATAATCATTCCCAAGGGATAATTTTTACAGTTTCTCCGGCATTAAGCCCTTCTTCTTCAGCAGGAATAATCAGGAGCCCATCTGCTTCGGCCAGGGTTCGCAGCACCCCTGAGCGGCCAAATACAGGCAAAGCTGTTAAACCCTCTTTACTGTTTTCTAGCTTAACCCGTACATAATCAGTTCTTCCGGAACGAGAGGCGATATTGCGGTTCAAAGTCGCTTCGATAGTAGGGGTGAATAGGCTACCTTTGTGACCGCTCAAGCGTTCGATTATTGCATTGCCGAAGATCTTGAAAATATTTAAAGCAGACACCGGGTGACCCGGCAACCCGAGAACCGGTTTACCGTCACAGTTGGCCAGCAGGGTCGGTTTTCCGGGTTGTATAGAGATCCCTTCTACCAGTAGACCAGGTTGGCCCAATTCTTGGATAGTGCGGGCTGTAAAGTCCCTGGTTCCAACAGAACTGCCTCCAGAAAAAACCAGTAAATCCACCTGATCTAACATGGCAAGGCTTTTTTCCAGGAAAATAGTAAACTTATCGGGTAGAATTCCGCCATATCGTGGTTCCGACCCCGCTTGTCTGGCCAGGTGCAGTAAAGCCGGTGCATTGCTGTCCCTGATCTGACCAGGGTTAAGATTAGGCTGGTTATAATTCACCAGTTCATCACCTGTAGAGAAGAAACCTACCCTAGGTCTGCGATAGACTTCAACCTCTGTAATGCCAAGGGAGGCCAGCAAGCCAATTTCAGGAGCACGCAGCAGGTGCCCCTGTTTTAAAGCTCTGTCTCCTTGCTTTAAATCTTCTCCCCGGTGGATGACATTTTCGCCGGGTGCTACCTGTTTAAAGCATTGTACCATGGTGCCGTTAACCTCTGTATCTTCAATCATTATAACTGCATCAGATTCCTGCGGAAGCATGCCGCCGGTGTGAACCAGGCAGCACTGGCCAGGAAGGATAGAAGGGGCGGGCTGGCCCATTAAAACTTCACCGATGTTATCAAAAATAGCAGGGATACCCTCACTGGAACCAAAAGTTTCTTTAGCTATTACAGCATAACCGTCAACAGTGGAGCGGTTAAAATCGGGAATATTTTCAGGAGCCTTGAGCTCAGTTGACAGGCAGTAACCACCGGCTTTATCAAGGCAGATCACTGTTTCTTTCAAAGGGCCAAATTGGGTGTTAATTATTTTTAATACTTCTTCAGGGTCCGTGACCCGCATTAATTTCATTGCCTCACCTCGTTCTTCAGAAAAACATAAAAAAATCGCGCCTCCTAGAGGAAAACGCGGCTTTTATGCCTTACTCTCCTTTCCAAATATGGGAGGCGGGGGGATTTCTCCCCCAACCCAGGCCTTGCACCATAGTTATAATAAACTGTAGGTAAAAAGGCTCGGAGTTGTTATGCTATTTTCATTCCTATTATAGCATATTAATTAAAGTACGGGAATATCACGATCCATGAGGAACCTCTGCCCCTTTCGGGAAGTTTGGCTGCAGTACCGTAAGAGACCTCTTTCTATTTCAAACCCCAGGCCCCTGC
>PWMM01000272.1 GCA_003558195.1 Syntrophomonadaceae bacterium | reverse complement strand
CGAGGAAGCCGCGTCCCGGGGTGTGCATTTCGCCTACTACTGTGCGGGCGATCCGACGTTCTCCTTGCGGACTTCGGGTGGCACGCTGCGCAGCGTGCCGGTATCGGCCGCACCGGCCGGAGTGTCCAACGCGCGCAGCGTGGCGCCGCTGTTCGCCCCTAAGGGGTCGGTGCGCCAGTGGCTGACCGGGCAGGAAGGACGGTTGGTCGGCAGCGAGGACGTTTTGGTCTCGCAGATCTACCACGGGCTGCGCCGCGCCGGCTTCGGCGCGCAGCAGGTGTCGCTGGAGACCTACTACAGTTTCGCGACCGCGGGCACCCGGATGCAATTCCGGCCAGACCTGTCGATCTTCGCGCCCGGGGTGAAAGGGCATTTCAACCTGTATCGGGAGGGGAAGCGCACGCAGTCGAACGACGCGCTGAAGCTCGCGCAGTTGCGCGCACTGATCGAGGTGAAGGGCAGTGCGGCGACTGCACGTGCATCGGACGCGGCGACGGCCAAACTGTTCCGGCAGGATCTTGAAAAGCTGGTGATGTGGCAAGAACGGGCAGCGGTGGCCGCCGATAAGCTCGGCGTGAAGACGGACTTCGAGTCGGTGTTCGTCGGTGCGGATCTGCGCGCCCGTCCGCTGGTACGCGAGCCGCGCGTGTCGCTGGAGGGGTTCGCGAAGGCCAACGGCATCCAGTTCGTGTACCTCGGGCCGGCGTAGCATCACGGGTGTAACCCCGGCCGTGCGGCCGGGCAGTGGGTGTGGAGCGGGGGGGATGAATTCGACGCGGCGAATGCCGATGCTCTTCTCGTTCTGGGCGGCGGAATGCACGGCGCACGCGACCCGTCCGGGATGTCGTCCTCCCCGTTCGGCGACCGTCCTTGGGAGGGACGCTACGACATCGGGCTGCGCGTCGTGCGCGGCGCCGATGTCCGGACATCCGCAGACCGCGGCGGCCCGGCGCCGGCTGACGCCGGACTCGATGCCGGCCACCATCCGCCCGGGGAGCCCCTCACGGCGGCCGCGTGGGTCTTCGGGCCCGATACGCTGACCTCCACGCGCGCCGTCGACCCCGGCGCGATGCCCGCGCCCGATATGGTCGCCGTGCCGGAAGGAACGTTCCGGCGGCAGAGCCGCGACCTCGGCGACATCACGCTCAGCAGCTACCATATCGCACGGACGCCGGTGACCTGGCGGCAGTGGACGAGCGCGTTCGACTGGGGCCGCGCCCACGGATACCGCTTCAACCGCGGCGGCGATATGGGAAGCATGGCGTTCCGCGCGGGCGAGCACACGCATTCGCTTGATGAGCCGGTGACGCGCCTGAGCTGGTACGACGCCGTCGCCTGGTGCAACGCGCTGAGCGAGATGCAGGGACTGCGCCCGGTCTACTACGCCGATGCGGAGCATACACAGGTCTACCGTGAAGCGTTTCCCATGAGGCTGCCCATCATGCATCTGCACCAGCTGCCGCGCGCCCTCGGCCGCGGCATGAGGCGTTCGGACACCGTTCACGTGGATTGGAGCGCCGGAGGATACCGCCTGCCGACCGAGGCGGAATGGGAATACGCCGCCCGCGCAGGCTCTACTGAGCGGTTCCCCTGGGGCGCGCCATTCGACCCGGAGCGCGCCTGGCTCCGCGAGAACAGCGGTGAAAGGACCCATCCCGTGACCGCGACGCCTCCCAACGATTTCGGCCTGCACGACATGATCGGGAACGTCTTCGAGTGGTGCTGGGAAGCCGGCGGGACGAATCCGACGCCCTACGCCTACGATCCCTACGAGCTGCGCAATCCGAAGGGCACGGACAAGGCGTCCACGTCGGTCACGCACCATGCCCTGCGCGGCGGTTCGTTCCGCTACGGCGCCGTGCAGGTGAGCGCTTCCGAACGCTGGAACTGCCTCGCGGTGGGCGCGTACCCCGAGGTCGGGTTCCGCGTGGTGCGCTGCGAGGAGGGGACGCATCCGGCCGACGGCAATGAACTGGTCGAGATCGTGCATGTGGACGCACCCGCGGGCGCGGATCCGGACGACCTGCTCCAGGGCGCCACGGCGAGGGGCAATCTGCACCGCACGGGCGAATTCACTGGCGGCGCGCCCGCGGCGCAACCCGCCCTGAAGTGGAGGGCCGAGGCCGGCGAGGGCGGCGCGGAATCGCTCTCCGATCCGATCGCCGTCGGCGGCCGCGTCTTCGTCGGCACGCCGCGCGGGCTGGCGGCATTTGACGCCGGAACAGGCGAGCGAGTATGGTTCCATGAGACCGGCGGCGCAGTGGCCGCCGCGCCAACTGTCGCGGACGGGATCGTCTATTTCAACAGCGACGGCGCGTCGGTGCATGCCGTGCGGGCCGCCGACGGGGAATCCGTCTGGCGTCGCAATGAACGCGGCCGCCGGTTGCTCACGGGGCCGCTCGTCGCTTACGGCGCCGTCTTCTATCACATGCACGGCTGGGGAGAGCATGGGGGCACGGTCGCACTGGATGCGCGGACCGGCGAGCCGATATGCCGCTACCTCCTGCTGGGCGACCGGATGGGAGATCGAACCGTTCCAACCCTCTGGCGGGGGGAATTCATCTTCGACCGCCGCGCGAACACGCAGTCGGCCGCGCTGAATATCCGCACCGGGCGCGTGCGGATTTTGCAGACGAACAATTCGTTCCAGACGCCGCCGAACGTGCCGGCCGCGCGCGATGGACGGATCTACTCGGCCGAGCTGGGCGTGGCCGCGACCGACCTGAACACCGGCCGCCGGCTCTGGCACAACTGGCTGGTCGGTACGGGCTGGAACGATGACGAGACCGTGCGCAAAGCGACGATGAGCAGCCCCGCGGCAGGGGAGAATCT
>PWMM01000001.1 GCA_003558195.1 Syntrophomonadaceae bacterium | reverse complement strand
CGCCACGTGAAAGAGAGATCTTGCAGCTTTTTAAAGATACAGGTCATAAAAAAACCAATCAGGCTGAAGGATCTCGCTTTTCCTGGTTGTCTCAAGTAAGTAAAGTCGTATACCTTCAATGTGCTTGTTTGAAACAGGTTCCTGCATTAGCAGATTGATAAATTTTAGAAGAAGATGACTTTAATGAATAATATTTTGTTAAGAAGGTATAAGGCCTTTTAATATTGAAATTTTATAGTTCATAAGCGAACTGAATTATATAGCAGAAATGAAATAGCTGCACCGGATCACAATGCAAAAGCTTTATTGGATTATTAATCTCTGCAGGTTGCTCGGTAAGCTTTTTTAGACTATTAGGGGAGTGGAGCATTGTGACCCTTTTAAAAGTTATCATCGTCGAAGATTCAGAAGATGACTTGTTATTATTGCTGCGTTCATTAAAAAAAGGTGGGTATGAACCGATTTATACCTGTGTAGAAACCAGAGCAGGTCTGCAGGAAGCACTCGAAGTTCAATCCTGGCAGCTGATCATATCAGATCATGCCATGCCCAGGTTCAGTGCTCCGGAAGCCTTGGAAGTTTTAAAAGAGAGCAGGCGCGATCTTCCATTTATAATTGTCTCAGGAACAATTGGGGAAGATGTAGCTGTTGCCGCTATGAGAGCTGGCGCTCATGACTATATAATGAAAGACAGCCTGTCACGCCTTGCTCCGGCGGTAGAACGCGAATTGCGTGAATTGAAGGTCAGGGAACAGCATCGCTTTTATGAAGAACAGTTAAAATTCATTAGCCTGCATGACCAGTTAACCGGTCTATACAATCGTGCTTATTTTGAAAACGAGTTAAAACGCCTTGAAGGAAGTGATGCTTATCCAATTATTATTATTTCAGCAGATCTTGATGGGTTAAGACTGATCAACGATACCATGGGGCAAAACGAAGGAAACCAGGTCTTAAAAAAATGTGCTGATTTACTCAAGAAATCCCTTGAAAAAGACGACGTATTGGCCAGGGTGGGCAGTGATGAATTCGCAGCCTTAATCCGTCGCGCCCGATCGAAAAGAGGAGAGGAAGTAATGAGCTTCATCAGGGCTAAAATAGAAGATTACAATAGTAATAATGACAATCTACCTATTAATATTTCTCTTGGATTTTCAGTTTGCCGGAGTGAAGCAGATTCCCTGGAAATTGGCTTGAACCAGGCAATTAACAACATGAGATTGGATAAAGAAAACCGTGGTGAAAGTACAAGAACCCAGGTGGTTAAAGCACTTTTGGCTGCTCTATCTGAAAGAGATTATATTGCAAACGGTCATGCTGATCGTCTTGAAAAGTTGTGTTTAGAGATGGGCGAAAAGCTGGATTTGGATCAAAATCGCTTAACAGCCTTATCCCTGGTCGCAAAGGTTCACGACCTGGGAAAAGTTGGAATTCCAGATCGGATTTTATTTAAGCAAGAAGGGCTTTCTAAAGAAGAATGGGAAATTATGTGGCAACACCCTGAAAAAGGCTACAGAATTGCTAAGGCCTCATCTGATCTCGCGCATGTGGCCGATTTAATCTTACGCCATCATGAGAAATGGGATGGCAGTGGTTACCCCCTGGGCTTAAAGGGTAAAGAAATACCTCTGGAATGCAGGATTCTTGACATTGCCGATGCTTATGATGCTATGACCAACGATCGCCCTTACCGTGCGGCAAAATCAAAGATGGAAGCTATAGAAGAGCTAAAACAGTTCTCAGGAGCTCAATTCGATCCGGATCTGGTAGAGATGTTTATTAAAATGCTATAAACCTATGCTAAGATTAAAATATCTAATCTCTATTTACTTTCACCCTCATATAATCAACATTTATTTTAATTACTGCTACATTATCAATTTCATGCTTTTTTATAGGTGCGGTAGGGTTGCCATTGGAAAAAGCTACTGTTAATAAATCTAAGACTTCAGCTTTCTCATTGAAATCCTGAATTTCTTCTGCCTGCCCGAACACTATCACGCTGGTATACTTAAGGCTATAATCACAGGGTGAATCTGCTGTTCTTAAAGCGTTGACTTTGTCGACCTGGAAACAAACCCTGCTGTTATTTCTAATATAATCTAATTTTTGACCTTTTTTTCTGGCATGGAAATAGATTGATCCATTATGGTAAGTATAGCAAAGCGGAATAACATAAGGATACTGAACTCCTTGCACTCCTATTCTCCCTACCTTCTCACTTTTAAGTAGTTTCTCTCCTTCAGATTTTTCGCCACTGTATTTAGGTGTAATTGTTAATAACCTCCTTGTTTAGCTATATTATCTTAGATTTATACTTATTTTTCTAGACGCTCTAACGTATCGCAATGAGTAACTTAACCCTCGATTTTTCCTGGTAATAATAATCACAACCGGTTTTGATACAATTGTAAATGCTGCTACTTCATGATTTTATACTATTTTTGACTTTTATTAAAGGCTCTATCCTGGTTTTGTTTAAAAATACAATACTAGTTGTATCTTTGAAAGGCGTTTAAATATATTAAAAAAATAAACATAGCTGATATTGTCAGCACAAGGGAGCAGCAATGGGCATACGCTGTTTATATTTAACGGTTACTGCAGCTTTAAGTGGAGATTATGCTTTTCATTAAAAATTTTCGCCGCTAGTGCAAATGGCTCAAACAAGAAATCTCTTGTAAAGCATTTCAGGTCAAGTTATAATTATAACCTGAAGAAACTTGTTGTATAGTTTTAATACTTCTATGGGAGTAGTTAGCGGCCTGGTGGCGCTCCTGGACTTCAAATCCAGTGGCAGGGCAGCCCCCTGCGGTGGGTTCGATTCCCATCT
>PWMM01000333.1 GCA_003558195.1 Syntrophomonadaceae bacterium | reverse complement strand
TTACTAATCCGCCGCAGGTTATCCATTTCGGCCTGCTTACGTTTTAAACGGTCCATCAGATCCTCTTTTTCCTGCTCCCATTCTTTTGTATCATCGATGGTTACTTCGTTATCTTTTTCAATCCAACCATCATCTTCTTCTTCTACAAGCTCCTGGTCTTCAGAAACCGGAATAGGCTCCTGATCTTCAGGGCTTTGCTTTAAATCTTGTTTCCCCTGGCTTTCTTTAAACCTGCTTTCTTCAGTTTTAGCTCCTTCTTTTTCAGTGTTTTTTTCTTCCCCTGTCCCTTTCTTTTTTCCATTGAACATAAATTAGTTCACCCGCTTGTTTGTTTTATTTAAACATAATTACAAGATCATTAATCATTTTAAGAACTGCTAAGTTGCTGATTTAAATGATTGACCAGGCGCTGCATTACGCTAATTACCCGGCTGTAATCCATCCTGGTTGGACCAAGAACACCAAGAGTCCCAATTGTTTTATCATGTATGCGATATGTACCAGTAATCAAAGTACATTCCTTTATATCTTCAAATTCATTTTCTGAACCTATTCTTACCACAATACTGTCTTCACTAGAATTATCTTCTAAAATTTTAAATAACAGAGGTTCTTGCTCGAACAATTTAAGCATTCTTCTTATTTTATCAACATCTTTAAATTCAGGCTGATTAAGAATATTAGTTGTTCCTCCCAAAAATACCCGGATCTGTTTCTCTTCTTTAAGACTCTCTTCAAGGAGAATAAAAGCTTGCTCCAAGATCTCAAGGCGCTTGAACAGATCTCTTTTTAGTTCGTTTATTAAAGAGGTTGTAACCTGGTCTATGGTCAGGCCGTAAAGTTTTTGGTTTAAATAAGATACTACCTGCTGCAATTCCGTGTGACTGAGCTGGTGATGCAAATCTATAACTTTATTCTTAATAAAGCCTGTATCAGTAATTAAAACTACCAACCCTCTTTTTTCGTCAAGAGGTAATATCCTAAGCTGATGAAAAGCGCTTTTTTTAAATTGCGGTCCCATAATTAAAGAGGTTTGATTAGTAGCAGAAGATAAAACCCTGGTAGAATTCATAATAATCTGTTCAATTTCACGCATCTTTCCAGCGCTTATTGAGCTACTGATACTTTCTTCAATATCGCTGCTGAGTTCATCAGTATCCATCAAATTATCGACATAATAACGATAACCTTTTTGGGTTGGGATCCTTCCGGCAGAGGTATGCGGTTGAACCAGGTACCCCATTTCCTCCAAATCAGCCATTTCATTTCTGATAGTAGCTGAACTTAATCCATCAGGGTAAGAGCGCGCTACTGTTCGAGAACCTACCGGTTCTGCAGTCTTAATATAATTAACCACTACGGAGCGTAAAATATGTTCTTTTCTATTATTTAACGAGGTGTTCATATTACCCCTCCCTAATTCGCTCTTTAGCACTCTAAACTACAGAGTGCTAAAGCTATTAAAAAAATAACATTCTGGAGGGGTCTTTGTCAAGTTGATTGTAAAAAAATATCTACCCTGTAAATGATACTTCTTTAATCAAGATTGCTGTTTTGAACGATAATTGGCCAGGGCGTCCTGCAATGCATCTGCGGCCAGGTTTGAACAATGTAACTTCAACGGCGGTAATCCGCCAAGTTCATTGGCTACATCCTGGTTAGTTATTTTTGATGCTTCTTCAATAGTTTTCCCTTTAACCATTTCAGTGAGCATGCTGCTGCTAGCTATTGCTGCGCCACAACCATAAGTCTGAAATTTTATATCTTCGATACAATCGTCTTTAACCTTAAGATAAAGTTTCATGGTATCGCCGCATTTAAAACTTCCTGTTTCACCTATAGCATCCGCATCATTTAGTTCTCCGACATTGCGGGGATTATTAAAGTGTTCCATTACTTTCTCGCTATACATTTTGGCTTGCTCCTTTCATTTTTTTTAATAATTTCTGGCATGATATGTCGGAGACATGCTGCGTAGTCTATCTATGATAGAGGGAGCTTTCTCCAAAACATAATCAATATCTTCTTCACTATTCCCAAAACCAAGACTAAACCGCACTGAACCATGAGCAGTAGCATGATCCAAGCCAATGGCGGATAAAACATGAGACGGCTCTAAGGAACCAGAGGAGCAAGCTGAACCACTGGAAGCATAAATACCTTCCATATCAAGACTTAACAACACCGATTCTCCTTCTATATATTTAAAGCTAACATTAACATTACCAGGTAAACGTTCAACAGGATGTCCATTTAATATCACATCGCCCAGATCCAATAACCCTTTAATAAGGCGATCCCTAAGTATTATAGTTTTACTTTTCTTCTCTTCTATTTCAGAAACGGCTAATTCCAGGGCTTTACCTAAACCAATAATCCCCGGAACATTTTCTGTACCTGGCCTTATTTTACGCTCCTGGCTGCCCCCTTGATAGAGTGGAGCGATCTTTGCCCCCTTTTTCATAAATAACGCACCAACCCCCTTGGGGCCATTAAATTTATGCGCCGATAATGAGAGAAAATCGGCATTAATTGTATTTACATCCAAAGGAAGCTGACCCACAACTTGAACAGCATCAGTATGAAAAAGAATATCATTTTCCTTAGCTATAGTTCCGATCTCAAGGACAGGCTGCAGGGTGCCAATTTCATTATTGGCAGCCATAATGGATATGATATAAGTATCTTTCTCTAAAGCTTTTTTTACAGTATCCGGATCTATTCTTCCGAAACGATCTACCGGAAGAAAAGTAACCCGGTGCCCTTCTCTTTCAAGATCATGGCAAACATCGAGCACTGCATGGTGCTCAATAGATGAAGTTATAATATGGCCGGGTTTA
>PWMM01000257.1 GCA_003558195.1 Syntrophomonadaceae bacterium | reverse complement strand
TCACCGGCTAAATGTAATGGTGCGGGCTGCGACATCTGTTTGTGCCCTTAAGGTAAACTTTTGTTCACAAAATGGTAATACATCCCAGATAGAAACGTCGAACTGCGTTAGAGCAATTTGTGTTTATACATCAAGTATTTTTACCGCGCAAGTCCAAAAGAACCAATCTGGGTATTTGTGAAGACACAGATGAACGAAGAGATAGCTTACAATGAGGCCTGATTGCAGTAATTAACAGGCACGAGCTTATAAAAGGGTTAGGTTAATCGGAAAGCCCGTATAAACCAAAGCCCTTTTTCTTTTCACCGGTTAATTTATTAAAAATTGGATAGTAAACCCATTTTTTAAGTTGAACTGTTCACAAGATTTTGATATTATAAACTTACAGGAAGGTAAATGCGCCTATGATCGATAACGAGCATTCAAAACAACCAATAACTATCAACACCTTTGGCAGTTTTTCGATTAAGCAGGGTCACCTGGTAGTAAGCCAACAAAGTGGCCGATCGAAACTGTTATGGAATGTTTTTTTATTCCTGCTGTCAAACCGTCCCCGATCTTTTCACCCCGAAATAATACTAAAAAGCATCTACCCGCACAAACAATATGCCGATCCCAGTGCTGTAATGAGAAACCAGCTTTATCTCCTGCGTCAGGAGTTAGCTTTTGGCAAAAAGGAAGCTTCGCTGGCTAACAACCTGGTTTACAGCAGTGGACGCTATCGCTGGGATGATAGAATCTGGTGCAAAACAGACGCGGAAAAATTCGAGTCATTAGTTGATAAGGCCAGGGAGCTTGCCCGGGAACATCCCGAAGAGTCGATCAGCCACATTCTCGAGGCCTTGAAAATATATAAGAATGGATACCTGGCTGATTTTACCGACAGTGACTGGGTAATCCCTTTTCGCAGCCACTTCCATGATCTCTATCTCTCAGCTGTGCTCGAATTAGTCGCCCTTTTCAAAAAGAAAAAAGCTTACCAGGATATTAGCCATATTTGCGAGCAAGCCCTTGCTATCGATTATTTTGATGAAAGAATCCATATCAGTTTAATCGAGGCTCTGCTGGCCAGCGGGCTCACCAACCTAGCCCGGGCCCATTATGATGAAGCAACTGCCACTTTTTACCATGAAATGGGCATCAAGCCTTCAAGTGCCATGAAAAGTCTCTACTGGACGATAAAACACCAGTCTGGCGATTCTGAACTTAATCCTGCTCGGTTCGCAGAATACCTGACGGCAAATTTTAATAACTGCGAGGGGGCCTGTTTTGTTGACCCGGAAGTTTTCCGGCATATTATTAGATATGAACTGCAGCGTGATGTAATAAAAAGCCGGCCCCTTTTCGCCTGTCTGTTGACTTTGACCGGACAGGGTTATGCTATGCCGAACCAGGTTATTCTGGAAGAGGCCATGGACAAGCTGAATGAGGCAATTTTAAGGTTTCTGTGCCATAAGGATGTTTTCACCCGCTGGAATGATTGCCAGTATCTAATCTTACTGCCTGGTCTAAGCAGGGAACAGGCCAACAAAGCAATGGAACGTATAAATTACAATTTCAGGATTTTGTCTCCCGGCAAGGTCCTCGTCCTGCACCGGAAAGTGGCTGATATTAATCCTACTACCCGGGGCTCTGATAGAGAACCGCGCGATTATGTCGATAAAAGTGATTGAAGCAAATCTTGGCCTGCTGGTTGAGAGATCCCGGCAGGTTATAAATTATAAACACAAACCTGAATAAATTAACTAACAGCCTGTTAATTTTTTGTGTTTACCCCTCCCTTTTGCCACTTTTAAATGATCATAATTCAATTTGAGACAAAAATGAGACAAATAATATTTATAATTATAATTGAAAAGTATTTTAAATTCTAAAAGGCAGGTCAAAACGATGTCAAGTGCGGAACAAAAAACGCCCAGAGGATACAGTGCAAATTTTATTATCAGGATAGAACCCGGCAGTACATTTCCCCTTAAAGGCACTTGTGAGGTGATACATAGCGGTTCTGTCTTCGGCTTCAGAGATTTTCTGGAGCTGGTCCTCCAGATGAACCAGGAAATGGACAATTTAGATCTTCCCCGGTCCAAAAACTTTCTTAGAAGCTTTAAAGCCGATGATGATCGATGGGAGGTAAAAATCTAAGTGAAAAGCGGTTATGAAGTAGATAAAAAAGCTGATCAGGGTAAGCAAGAACTGGTCTTTCATTTGCGGGTTCAATTCAGGCGCAATACCAGCATGCAGGGAACTGTCAAATGGATCGATGGCCATAAAAGCAGCTCCTTTCGCAGTGCTCTGGAACTGGGGAATCTGATCAATAGCGCTTGTGCATCCAACTTTTTAGACAAAGAAAAGAAGTTAACATCTTAAATAGCATACTCAATTAGACAATGGAAGAAAAAGCAGCTAAAAAACCGATTTAGAATTATTATTATATTTCTTAGGATGTAACGAGAGTATTGTTTCGATTATAATGTCAATTATTAATGGGGGAGCGTTATGAAAATCAATAAAAGTTACAAAACCGTTCGATTGCTTCTTTTAAGCCTGATGCTGGTGGGCTTGCTATTAATGGCCCTGGCCGATTTGCCGGTGACCCTGGCTCAGAATAATGCCTTAACTATCAACCAGCTGAACGCTACACTAACAGGCGGTAATGTAGAAATAACAGAAATTGAATATCGGGTGATGGATCCGAATGCGCCTGGAGGGAGCTATACTTACATCCAGGGATCCGGCGAACAGGGATCCGGCGAAATACCGGTGGGGGATAATTTTCAAACCGCTGATGATGGTACCAACAAGGCTGGAAATCCATTGCCTGTTGATGCAGCTGTTGAAATCATCCGGATTGAGTA
>PWMM01000173.1 GCA_003558195.1 Syntrophomonadaceae bacterium | reverse complement strand
CCTTGTCTCATCGGTTTCTATGGCCCGGGCCACCCAGTTCATGGGAATTTTTGCTACCCCGTAATCGTATCCATGATCTACTGCTTCTTTTTCCGTGAGGCCAACACGCCCCAGCTGGGGGTCCAGAAATACTACATAAGGCAAAACTCTGCCGGACGTATCCGCTTTGCCGCCTTGAAGAATATTCTTGAGAAGAATGGTATGGTCATCATAAGAAACATGAGTAAACGCCGGACCGCCGTTTACATCTCCGATGGCGTATATGCCGGGGACAGACGTTTCCAGCTGCTCGTTCACCGGCACGAAGCCCCGCTTGTCCAGGGTTATTCCTGTCGCTTCAGGGTTCAAGTAAGATGTGTTGGGAGCCCTTCCTGTTGCCACCAGCAGATGGCTTCCCGAAAGGATCTGCTCTTTTCCACCCGTGTCAAGCGTTAAACTGATCTGTTCATTTTCATGGGCATTAACTTCCCGGGTGTCGGTGCATAGTAGCACATTTATACCATCTTCTCTAAGGATTTCTGCAATCGCTTCGGCTACATCCTGATCCTCGATAGGCAACAATTGCTTGTTTCTCTGTACAATGGTGACTTTGCTACCGAAACGGCGAAACATTTGACCGAATTCTAAACCAACATATCCTCCGCCGATGACAAGTAGATGATCAGGTAACGTATCCAGTTCCATGACAGAAGTTGAATCAAGGGCCTTTACATTATCCACGCCTTTTATGGGAGGCATAGAAGGACTGGACCCGGTATCGATGATCATCCTGTCGGCGGTGATGAATTCCTTTTCGCCTTTCGCCAGTTCTACTTCGAGCTGTTTTTTCCCGATGAAACGGGCGTACCCTTCTAGCAGAGTAATATTCGGAGTTGAAAGTAAGCGCTGCCGGCTTCCTTCTCTGAAACTTTCAACGATGCTATCTTTGCGCTGGCGGACTTTTAAAAAATTAACAGATCCGGGCGTGGAGTTTACACCGTAGTCCGTTGCCCTCTTGGTGAGATGGGCGATCCTCGCTGAAGCGATCATGGTCTTGGTGGGAGTACAGCCCGAATTAATACAAGAGCCCCCCACATGCTTGCCTTCTGCTAAGGCAATCTTCCAGCCGGCATCAGCCAGGGCAAACGCAATGGGATTGCCGCCCTGACCGGACCCTACTATGATGGCGTCAAACTCCTTGAATGTAGCACTCATTTCTCTACCCCTTTTTAATTTCAGTGTCATTCAGAACTCTCAACGAGCTTTCATTAAAACTAAATTAAATGTTAGACCATACATTACCCATATTGCTATAAGAAAATCCCCTATTCTGTTATGAGCCCATGCTCATTTTTCAATGGGGCGAAACTTATCCATGTTCTCTTTACCCTCCCGGAATATTTCCCGGGAGCCACGATTTATGCCGCATTATTATGGATATCAAGGAAGAGATACGAGAACTGGTGCATCTTTTATTCCAATCCAGTCTCGTCAGCTTATCCTTCGGAAACGAATCTGAAGCAGGGCTATTACCAGGATGCTTTCTACCTGATCGTTTCTTACCTAATTATATAGATATGACAGATGAAACGTCCCCCTGTCACCCCTGTCACCCGCCCACGAGCAGGAATGCATAATACCGGCAACTGTTGTATAATGCAGGCAGGGTGAAGTTATAATGAATAATGAGTTATTGAAAAAGACTATGCCAGAATTAAATAATTACTTTGGTTCTCAAAAAGACATTGCAACGGTGTACCTTTTTGGTTCATACGGTACTGAGCTTTATGATCCTGAAAGAAGCGATCTGGACCTGGCAATTCTTTTCTACCGAAGCCTTTCCCTTAAGGAAGAAATGTTGATTGATGCTGAAATTTCTATGATTTTAGGCCGGGACGATATTGACATAACTAATTTAAATAAAACCAGGGTAGATATTTGCCATCAAGTTTTGTTAACGGGTGAAATTATTTATGAGGAAAACAAGATAGTCACAGCAAACTTCATGGAAAAAACGCTTAAGTTTTATTTTGACTACGGCATTCCTTTATATAAAATGAAGGTTGATTTTGTAGAAGGTTTAAAGGGGGGGTCTGGAACCGGTGATTGATGAGAACAAGGTTCTTGCTAAAATCAGGGTGATTAAAGAAAACAAGGCTAAATTGGAAAAGCTGAAAGGGATTCCAGAAGAAGTTTTCATAAAAGATTTTGAGAAATATGATTCCGCAAAATACAACCTTCAGACCGCGATTGAAGCAATGCTGGATATATGCAACCATATTATTTCCAGAGGGGCTTACGGGGTGCCGAAAACCAATGCAGATGCCTTTGTGATATTATGTCACAACGAAGTTTTATCTCCTGAAATGCAGAGCACCTATGTGGCAATGGCGCGTTTCCGTAACCGTGTAGTGCATCTTTATGAGCAAATCGACACCAGGGATGTTTACAAATATGTCGTTGAAGGAATTTCTGATATTGATCATTTTATTGATGATATTGCCAGGATGATATCTCGGGGGAATGCCAATCAACAGGACTGAGTGATAAATAATTGCCATACAAGTATTGATTAAAAATACCAGGAAAGGGTTTGTTGTATAACTTGAATTCGACGGAACGGCAAAACAGGGGCGGCATACTCGCTGTAGATGTCGGCAGCGGAACCCAGGATATTTTAATTTACCGGCCCGGGGTGGAGATGGAAAACAATGTTAAGCTGATCCTGCCTTCCCAGACCCGGATTGTGGGCGGCCAGATCAAAAGATTGACTGAGGCAGGCCGGGATATTTTTGTCCACGGTCATTTAATGGGAGGCGGCAGTTCTTCCGGTGCGATCAAGGATCATATTGAAGCCGGTCATAAAGTTTATGCTACCCGGGAGGCGGCTTTGACAATTAAGGATGACCTGGAGAAAGTGGCTGCCCGGGGAGTCCAGGTGGTAGATACTGCGCCTGAAAAATGTGTGCCGGTTGAGTTCAAAGATATTGATATCAAGGCCTTAAGGGAAGCAATGAAGCCTTTTGGGGTAGAGCTGCCTTCCGTATTTGCTTTTGCTGTCCAGGATCACGGGTTTTCCCCCGATAGGAGCAACCGCCAGTTTCGCTTCGAGCACTGGGAACGGTTTTTAACTTCAGGCGGCAACCTGGGGGACTTGATCTATGATCAGAACAGCGTGCCCGGGTATTTTACCAGGATGAAGGCAGTTATGGAGAGCTGCCGGGAAGAAGCGGAGCAAATCTGGGCCATGGACACCGGCGCAGCCGCCATCATGGGCACCCTGGAAGATCCAAAGGTCAGAGAAGCTGCAGAAAATGAAGGCTGCATGCTGGTTAATGTGGGCAACCAGCACACCATCGCTTTCCTGGTGGCCGGCAGCAGGGTCTACGGTGTTTTTGAGCATCATACGGGGAGACTTACTGCTGGTTCCCTGGGTGATTACCTGGACCGCTTTAGAAGAGGCAGCCTGACCCATGAAGAAGTTTTTGCTGATCACGGGCACGGCTGCGCTATTCTTCTTGAAGCCGGTTATCATTCTTTCGGTTTTGTTTCTGTTACCGGCCCGCGCAGGGGTCTGGCTGAAGGGCTGGGTTACATGGCCGTACCGCACGGGGATATGATGATATCCGGGGCAGCCGGTTTGGTAAGAAGTGTGCTGAATAAGAGGAGCAGTCATTGAAACCGGTGAGTTGTCCCGGTAAAAATGAACCGGGTTTTCTTGCTGATTGCGGTTGCCGCAAGTTGGGGTAGTTACTTCCTGGCTTTTGTATCAATTGCTACCGGTTTGTTTTTATTGAGCAGTGCACTGGCGCTGTAATAAGCTTATGGTTGAAAAGAGTTGATCTAATGAAAAATGAAGTGGTTGACAATGCCTGTTCAGTTTCATGGTCTATTCAGTTTCAGGGCGTGCATGGAATAAGGTCGGTTTCAGTTAACCGGGATTAAACCTGTAAAGTGGAGGTGGCAGTAATGATTCATTTTTTATCCAAGGATGATCATATCTTTAAGTTTTCCCCAGAAGCTTCTCCCGCTTTAACGATCAACCCGGGCAGCAGTGTTCGCCTGGAAGTGATGGATTGTTTTTCCAACCAGATCCAAAAGCCCGAAGACAGGATGGAAGAGGTGGACTGGGACAAGATCAATCCTGCTACAGGCCCGGTTTATATATCCGGAGCCGAAAAGGGAGATGTGCTCAAAGTAACTGTAGAAGAGATCAAGATCAGCGACCAGGCTGTTATGCTCACGGGTAAAGACCTGGGGGTGCTTGGCCACAAGCTCGAGGGGCTGCATTCAAAGATTTTGCCGGTGAGAGACGGTAAGGTTTTTTTTGATGATAGAACTGCTTTTAATGCAGATCCGATGATCGGTGTCATCGGTGTGGCTCCGGAAGGACAAGAGATTAACTGCGGCACTCCAGATGTGCACGGCGGAAACATGGACACAACCTTGATCAAGGAAAAGGCAGTGGTTTATCTGCCGGTTTGGGTGGAAGGGGGCCTGCTGGCTGCCGGTGATCTTCACGCTGTCATGGGTGACGGTGAAATATGCGTATCGGGGGCGGAAGTTTCAGGTGAAGTCCAGCTAAACGTAGCTCTGGTAAAAGACCTTAACCTGTCCACGCCGCTGGTAGAAAATGAACAGGTTCTGGCTGTAATTTATTCCCACGAAGATCTTGATGAAGCGGTGACCAGATCGGTAGAAATCATGGAAGAACTGATCGGCAAGCGGACGGAACTGTCTACGGCTGAAACAGCCATGCTCCTCAGCGCCGGAGGACGGGTTAGCATTTCGCAGGTGGTGGATCCCCTGAAAACCGCCCGCTGCGAGATCCCAAGATGGGTTCTGAATAATTACGGTTTTAGCCTTTACTAGCCGCTAGCATGTAATAAAAGACAGTGTACTAAGAGAGTGGAGTTGTTGATACGGCTTTTTACTTAAAACTATTCTGAGGTAGATGTTTATCGTACCGGTTTCCTTGCCGTAATTGACAATAACCCCTACCTTTTTTCCCCCTGCTTTTAAAGTTATAGCAAGGGATATTTTTCCTTGAGCCTGGCGTAAAGGTAAGTTCCGAAGATCATGCCGATAAAGGAAAAAAACCCGTATATTTTTCCTTCTCCCAGTTGGGCCAGAACTGTCCCCGGGCAAGCCCCGGTTATACCCCAGCCAAGGCCAAATATGCCCGCTCCAAGAATGCTCCAGCGGCTTAACTCTTTAGCCTTTACCTTAAGTGGCTCTCCGTTCTTGACCGGGTGTTTAAATTTATTCAAAATACGCATTCCTATAGCCCCGGTGATTATGGCTGTGCCAATGACTCCAACCAGGGTATAATCATAGCCTATGAACATGCCTACAATTAGGTCATAATCAGAAGCGCCGGTCCTGCTTAATACAAATCCAAAGAGGGTACCAAATCCTAAAAATCCCAGATTTTTATTCATCACCAATTCCCTCCCATTAGAACAGCTTGAACCAGGTTAGCGGCAATTATTCCACCAATCAAGAAAAAAATTGTAACCAGGATACTAGAACCATGCAGGTTGGCTATACCGTGGATACTGTGCCCTGAAGTACAACCGCCAGCAATGCGGGCACCAAGCCCCAGTAAAAGTCCACCACTAAAAAAATAAATAACGCCAGCTATAGTTGGCCAGCCGACCAGTGTAGTAAAGCGGCCCATATCAAGAGTAAATCCGAAATTACCTGAGAGGGTGGAGGAAATGAAGCCGCCAAGAATAATTCCGGCAATAAAATAGACTCTCCAGTTCCAGGGATCTGGATATTTTTCCTGGATCCATTTAAGCTTTCCAGCCGGAAGCAAAATTTTTACCAGGTTTCCATAACCGGTTGAGACCCCCAGTGCAGTATTGTAATAATAATAGAGCAAGGGTACGAGTAAGCCGATGATAATACCCCCGGCCCAGTAAGGCCAGGGGTTGATAAATATATTACTGTATATCTCTAATATCATAAATCTTCACCACCAGATTGTAGAGGGAAGCCAGCAGCGTACCAGGCAGTAGTTCCTCCTACAACATTCAAGACTCTTTTAAAATTTCTTTGTTTTAAAAGGCTTGCTGCTGTCATGGAGCGATTACTGGTATTGCATAAAACAACAACCGGCTTTTCTGGGTCCCATTCTTTATAGCGATGTCTTATATCTGGAGTGGGAGCATTAATTGTATCACGGATATAAGTTTCCTTATGCTCACTCTTAGACCGATTATCAAGAGCAAGCACTGAATATTTTTCCATGAGATTATGTAACTTATGGACGGAAAGAGTTTCCACATTGCTGGTTAATAAGCCGCTGTTAATCCAGCTCTCTATGGAACCTTCCAGGAATCCAGCCAGGTTATCCAGGCCTACCATGTAAAAAGCATCTTTGAGTTTTTCCAGGGTATCTTGATGATCAAGCACCAAAATCAATTTATCTTCGGGTGGTATGACCCATCCGGCAAAAGTTGGCAGGTTGCCGTGCTTGCTGATGCTATAAGAACCGGGTATATGCGCTGCGGCAAAAGAGTGATAGGTTCGGACATCGATAATCGAGTAACCTCCTCCTTCAACAGCTTCAGCTATTTCAAAGGGTTTTAAAGGTTTGGTCTGCATGGTGTTTTTTAATAAAACCGGCCCATCCCGGTTGATTTCCGTGCAGCGTGCGAAATGATCGGGCGCGTCTGGCATATCAGTAAGCAGGTCTTTTTTAAATTCTTCCAGGTCCTCGTGTTGAAGGGCATAGTTTAGTTTCTTTTCGGTTCCAATGGTGCTCCATAATTTTGCCGATAAAGCTCTTCCACATAAAGAACCCATGCCATGCGCCGGATAGACTTCAACATGATCCGGCAACTCTTTGATTCTTTTAATACTTTCAAATAGCTTTTCTGCCAGTTCCTCTTCCCGGTTTGGGAAAAGATCAGGTCTTCCAACATCACCTATAAGCAGGGTGTCACCGGTGAATACCATAACCGGTTCATCTCCTCTTTCGAGGTCGGTTACGACAAGAATGGTACAGTCCGGGGTATGACCAGGGGTCTCAAACATTTTAAAATGTAAATTTTCTAGCGTAAACTCTTCTTCGTCGTCTAAAGCATGATGAGGAAAGTTACAGTTACCAATTTTAGGGGCATATATCTTTGCTCCCGTTTTATCAGCTAATTCCATGTGTCCAGAAACAAAATCAGCATGCAGGTGCGTTTCAACAATTGCTGCAATTTCCATGTTAAATTCTTTCGCTTTAGCAAGGTAGGGTTCTATATTACGGACAGGATCGACAACCAGGCATTTCTTTCCACTGCCAATGACATAAGAGCATTGAGCTATGCCCGGGGTATAGATTTGAGCAAAATGCATTATTTACTCCTCCTTCAATTAAAAAGTTATTAAACAAGCTTAAATTGTATCTTTCAACTCCATTTTACCATTGATTGCCTTATTTTGTTTACATATTATTGCCATACCATCGTTATAACTACAGTTGCTGATAAAAAACAAAACAAACTAACAATAAGACCGAACCGGAAAAATGAGCCAACTGGAAACGGGGCTTTGCTCATTACCATTAAAGTAGCCTGATGAGTTGGCAGCAGTAAGGTAAGATTGGATCCGGCTGCTGTGGCCATCAAAGCGGCTGCTGTGGATAAAGATCCTTCAGCAGCCATAGCGATAGCAAGGGGAGCCATAAACACTGCTGCTGCTGAATTATTTATGGCGTTTGATAATAACGATGATATAACTACAATAACTAGTATCAGCCAAAATGGCTCCAGGCCCTTCGTTAAATTTGCTAAAGATGTTGATAATAAATCTAGGGCCCCACTATGTTCTAGAACCTTACCAATACCCAGCATACTGCCTAAAAAAAAGACTATCTTCAAATCAATATTTTTATAAGCAGAATCGGGAGAAAGTATTTTTAAGGCAATAAGCAGTATTGCAGCACTTCCGAAGCCGTAAGCGGGATGTATAAGGCCCAGGCTGACTGCGAAGACAGCTATGAGCATTATGAATAAAGTGATTTTTTTGGGCGGTGAAGAAAAAGGGGAAAAAATAATTCTTTCTGTCAAATCCTCGCTGGCTTCTTCGTAAGTTGAAATACTCGCTGTTTTATTAAAGGTTTTACCGTTACTATTTAAGTTACAAAAATCTATTTGATCATCCTGGTTTGGAGTTTTTGACTTTTTTACTTTGTTATCCCTGATCGTATGGTCAGCTCCAGGGTTAAAGCCGCAAGATCTACATAAAGCGAGTAAAATAAATGCTATGAACAGCATTGCAAAACCGTGTGGGGCGAAGTCAAACATTTTAAAAGAATGCCCTGTAGCAGAATGCATAAATGAGGCGATGATGATATTGGGTGCGCTACCGATTAGTGTAATAGTTCCCCCGAGAATTGAAGCCATAGCCAGTGGCAAACCAAAACTTCCTGGTAACGCGCCGTAACGCTTTGCCATTCTGACCGCTGTGGGCAACATTAACCCAATAGCCCCTACATTATTCATAAAGGCAGAAAGCAATGATCCCACAGCAGCAATGCTTAAAACCTGTGCATGCAAAGAATGCAGTTTCTCTGCCAAAGCCTGTCCTAAGCCTCTTAGCACTTTTGAATCAACAATTCCCTGGCTAACTAAAAAAACAGCGATAATTGTGGCTAGAGCTGGATTGCCAAACCCGGAAAAAATAACTTGAGGAGGCGCAATACCGGCTAACCCTAAAATAACCAGACCGCCCATTGCAGCCAGGTCCATCCTGCTTTTTCCAGATGCGATGAGGGCCAGCACAATGAATAGAATTGACCATACTAATACATGTTCTAAACTCAATGCCACACCTTATTTGATAATGATTATAAATATTATCAATATTATATAATAATTGTTTTGATTGATAAAGTGAGAAAATACTCGTTTCAGGTTAGTTTCTGGAAGCCCTTTAAAGTTTTAAGGCGTTTATATTTGTATGGTTTTGAGAATAATAGCTGCCTTTGCTTATCAAAAACTTTACTGAAGTGAGCAATTTTAAATATTGCTAAATGCCTGTAAGCACCTTTTCCAGTTCAGGCACTGAATGAACTATATGCTCAGGGTTTTCCAAACTTAGTTCTTGTATTGAGCCATAGCCATAAGTAACCGCAATAGAGTTAAGCCCAAAAGCTTGGGCTCCAATAATATCATGCTTGCGGTCACCGACCATAACGGCATTTTTATGATGAATGTTGGAGTTGTTGGCTATCAAGTATGAGAGGACTTCTTTCTTTTCTACTCTTGAACCATCAAGGGTGGCTCCAGCAATAAAAGTAAAGTAATGGTCTATTTTAAAGTGCTTTAAGATAGTTTCTGCAAAAAATGTGGCTTTGGAAGTGGCCAGGTAAATCTTTATCTCATTACTGTATAAATTATCCAGCAGCTTAGTTACCCCGGGGTATAGTTTGTTAATATAAATGCCTTTTTCCCGGTAGTAGTCTCGAAAGTGTGTGACAGCATCGAGCATTTCTTTTTCGGTAAAACCGCATATCTTTATAAAAGAAGACTGTAAAGGCGGGCCGATAAAACTTATTAAATCTTCATTTTTTACCTTAAGCCCCATTTTTTTTAACGCGTAACTGATTGAAGCAGTAACACCATCAGCTGAATCGGTTAAAGTGCCGTCGAGGTCAAAAATGATGTTTGGGTAAGGGGTTTTGATGACTGATTGATGTCCTGCCAAGGGTTTTTTCCTTTCATCGGCCAGGTGTACTTTAATAACAGATATTGTTTTAAAAACGGTCTAACTGCAATACTGCAAAGATGATTAAAAAACTGATTATGAACTGAATTATAAACCATCTATAAAGCTCCTGTCTATGGATGGCACATTAAATTTATAGCAAACTTTTAATGGGATAGAGAGACATATATTGCTCTATCCTGAGCGCTGTTTGTTATAATTGTGTTTTTATTATAAATTATTGATTTAGTTGTGCAATAAAGGCAGGATTTTTAAATTGTAGTACAGAATCTCTTCAGATGGCAGAGATGTGGAGTTGATAGTGTTGTTTGAAGAAAAAGATGCCTTGTTAAAAAGACTATTTTATCCCAATGCGAGAGTAACTCTGGAATATGTGTCTGATAATAGTAATAGAAAGTCTTATCAAACCATAGTGGAGGACCTGGAAAAGGAATACCTGGTGATCCATTGTCCTGTTGATGAAGGTAAACCGGTATACCTCGAAGAAGGACAGGAATTGACTCTGTGGTGCGAATTGGACAGGGATGATATATCTTACATAACCAGTGTTTTTGTTATTGAAACACGCAAAGGTGGAATGAATCTCCTGGTATGTTGTAAATCTCAAAAGTTTCAACGCAGCTCTTTGCGCCGTTATTCCAGGTTTGCAGTTGATCCGGCCTGTAACAATTATTACACAGGATCTATCTTTCACTGGCAGATTGATAGATATTTCCCTGAGCGGGTGCTGTGTTAACATCAATTCAATGCCGGGGGGATTTGATAAAAACAGTACCCAAGCCTTTGAAAACCTGGAAGTGGGTGCCAATTGTAAAATTATAGTCTCAATCCCCGGCCAGCCTGAACTTGTCTTTACCGCCGAAACCACAAGGCTTCTATTTGAAAATCCTGATAATAGAGAGGCCCTGGCTTTTGAGATTACAGAGATATCAGAAGAAATGCGCGAGCTTTTAAAAAACTTTCTTTTTCAATGTCAATTAATGAATCAATAAATCATAATATGAAATAATAAAACTAGAACCCTTTCCGGTATTATTAATCCCAGTTATTCCTTAAAAATGAGGTACCGGTTTATGGTTTCTAAAATATATCTGCGTTTTTATGCTGAGCTTAATGATTTTTTACCACCAGCCTGGCGGCAGGTTACGATTCATTATAATTTTTCCCCTCACCAAACGGTAAAAGATATGATTGAAGCACTTGGTGTTCCTCACACCGAGGTGGATTTAATCCTTGTCAATGGTACATCTGTTGATTTTTCATACAGGCCTGCAGTTGATGATCGAATTAGTGTCTACCCTGTATTTGAAGCGCTTGATATATCCGCTCTTTTAAAAGTTCGACCTGAGCCGTTACGTGAAATAAAATTCGTTTTAGACATCCATTTAGGCCGACTTGCTGCTTATTTAAGAATGCTAGGCTTTGATAGCCTCTACAATAATAATTATGATGATGCAGAGCTGGCAATGATTTCGGCTGATGAGAAACGGATTCTTTTAACCCGTGACAGAGGATTACTCAAGCGTTCCATGGTTTCTCATGGCTACCTGGTACGCTCAGATGATCCCCGGGAGCAGGTTCCAGAGGTTTTGGATCGATTTGACCTTTACAGTTCAGTTAAGCCGTTTAGCCGTTGCATGGATTGTAATGGCCTTATCATAAGGGTTGAGCCTGAAAAAGTAAGGGCGAGCAT
>PWMM01000194.1 GCA_003558195.1 Syntrophomonadaceae bacterium | reverse complement strand
TTGCTTCTGCAGAACAGGCCCTGTTGATGAGGCGCTTTGCTGAAAAGCATAATATCAAATATTATTTTGAAATTGGAAGGATGGGCATAGAGCATGCTCTTCTACCGGAGCAAGGCCTGGTTCGACCCGGTGAAGTTATCATTGGTGCTGATTCGCACACCTGCACTTATGGTGCCCTGGGTGCATTTGCAACCGGAGTGGGCAGTACAGATCTTGCTGCAGCAATGGCAATCGGCGAAGCCTGGTTTAAGGTTCCTGCAACAATGCGCTTTGAATATGAAGGCTCGCTCCCCGAATGGCTGGGTGGGAAAGACTTAATACTATATACTATTGGCCAGATTGGAGTCAGTGGAGCCAGGTACCGGGCTATGGAATTTGCCGGCTCTGCCATCACATCTTTATCAATGGATAGTCGCTTAACTATGGCTAACATGGCTATAGAGGCTGGTGGAAAATGTGGCTATATTCAACCGGACCAGGTTACTTTTGACTACTTGAAAGAGCGGGTTTCTGTTTCATATGAACCGGTTTATAGTGATCAAAATGCTACTTATGAGAAGATTTACAGGTTTGATATTACAAATATGGAGCCTCAGGTTGCTTTTCCACCTTCACCTGACAACGTATTCCCGGTTAGCCAGGCTCAAGATAGATTAATACAGCAAGTTGTAATTGGATCTTGTACTAATGGAAGAATTGAAGACCTGAGAATAGCAGCTTCTGTTTTAAAAGATAAGCGGGTCGATCCTCGGGTCAGGTTGCTGGTTATTCCTGCTACCCAGCAAATATATCGACAGGCCATGGAAGAAGGCTTGCTAACGGTTTTTATCGATGCCGAAGCAGTGGTTAGCACTCCTACCTGTGGCCCCTGTCTTGGTGGACACATGGGTATTCTTGCTAAAGGCGAAAGAGCCCTGGCCACTACCAACCGTAATTTTATTGGGCGCATGGGTCACCCTGAAAGCGAAGTTTACTTGTCCGGCCCAGCTGTAGCGGCAGCGTCCGCTGTTGCTGGTAGGATAGTCCATCCTGAGGAGGTCCTATGATGAAATTTGAAGGTAGAGCATGGATTTTTGGAGACAATATCGATACAGATGCAATAATAGCTGCTCGTTACCTGAGCACAACTGATCCTATAGAACTGGCCAAGCATTTAATGGAAGATATCAATCCAGACTTTCCGTCTCAGGTCAACTCAGGCGATATCCTGGTAGGTGGAGATAATTTTGGTTGTGGTAGTTCGCGTGAGCATGCTCCGTTGGCCATAAAAGGTGCTGGAGTAGCCTGTGTTGTTGCACGCAGCTTTGCTCGCATATTTTATCGCAATGCGATTAACATCGGTTTGCCTATCCTGGAGTGCCAGGAAGAGTTGTCAGGTTTACAAAGCGGAACAGATTTACTTAAGGTGGATCTTGAAAATGGTTTGATTACCCATTTAAAATCTGGAAAGACCTATAAAGCTGAACCTTTTCCCGCCTTTATGCAAGATATAATTAACAGAGGGGGATTGGTTGAATATGTAAAATCAAGAATTAATCATTTAAAGTAGTAAGACTAAGCTTTTTAAGTTGCTTTTTTTTTACGATAATGATAGGGTGTATACATTGAAATACTGTTAATTTTTATCTCCCTGGCTTAACGGGCAGGGAGGTTTGAGGAGGCCTATAGATGAAGAAGTATAACAGCGAAAATATTCGCAATGTAGCGCTAATTTCCCATGGCAGTGCTGGAAAAACATCTCTAACCGAAGCGCTGCTTTTTTCTTCGGGAACAATTAACCGTCTCGGGAAAATAGAATCGGGGAACACTACTACTGATTACGACCCCGATGAAACAAAAAAACAAGTAACCATAAACGTTGGACTGGCGCCACTGGAATGGGATGGTTGCAAAATTAACCTGCTTGATACTCCAGGTTACTTTGATTTTATTGGTGATGTTTTGGGAGCGCTACGGGCAGCTGACAGTGTTATTGCAGTAGTATGTGCTGTATCTGGTGTAGAGGTTGGCACCGAAAAAGTATGGGGCTATGCAGATGATTATAATCTGCCTCGCCTGGTGGTAATTAACAAGCTTGATCGTGAAAATGCTGATTTTGAGGGCACCCTGGAACAATTAAGAGTTAACTTTGGTCATAATGTAGCTCCAGTTCAAATGCCAATAGGACAGGAAACAGACTTTAAAGGTGTAGTAGACCTGATTAAACAAAAAGCGATCATGTTCTCTGAGGATGGTATGCAAATAACAGAAGATGAGATCCCGGGCGAGTACCTGGATCAGGCTCAAGATTTAAGAGAAAAGCTTGTTGAGGCCATTGCTGAAGCTGATGATAGCCTGCTAGAGAAATACTTGGAAGGCGAAGAATTAACCGATCAAGAGATTAATGAAGGTTTGCGAAAAGGGGTCCTCACCGGTAAAACTATCCCTGTTCTCTGTAGCGCTGCAACCAAAAACTATGGAACCCAGCCTTTATTAGACTTAATCAAGCGCTATCTTCCCACGCCTTTTGATCAAGGTGATATCAAAGGCTATGTACCTGGAAGCAAAGACCCAGTAACCCGTAAATTAAGCAATGAAGAGTCAATGTCCGCCTTTGTTTTTAAAACGCTAGCTGATCCCTATGTTGGAAGGATAAATTATTTCAGGGTATTTTCAGGTAGTATTCAACCAGACAGCCAGGTCTATAACTCTACTCAGGATTTAACGGAACGTTTCGGTCAGGTTTTTTCGATGCGAGGTAAAAACCAGATTTCAATGGAAGGCGTAGTTGCAGGAGACATTGCCTGTGTTGCCAAATTGCAGAATACAGTTACAGGTGATACTCTTTGTGATAAGAGTAGCCCGCTAGTCTTTCCAGCTCTTGACTTTCCTGAGCCAGTGATTT
>PWMM01000290.1 GCA_003558195.1 Syntrophomonadaceae bacterium | reverse complement strand
TCACCACCAGTTCTTTCCATTTCATGTAGCGACCACGGCACCCAGCAAAATTATAAAACTCATAGCTATTTCTTTAAATAAAACAGCGTATATATACAAAGCCACAAGGGTTAACACGCTGTTTATAACAGTCACTACTGACTTATTTAAATTGCTGGGGTCAATTTTGTCGCAGCTTTCGATCACAAAGGGCAAAAACCCTATTTTAAAGGCCCTCTGTGGGTTAAAACGTTTTACTGCCCCTTCGGAAAGGCTTATATATCAGACTTTCTCAACGATCACAAATGGTTCAGCTGGTTACCTGTATATTAAGAGCTTTTATTGATTGCGTTGGCGTACTACTTCATACAGGATAACTGCTGAAGAAACCGCAGCATTCAATGATTCCACCTGCCCTTGTAAAGGTATGGATACTACTAAATCGGCCTGGGCTAGTAAATTTTCTGCAATACCGCCTGCTTCATTACCGATAATAATGGCCAGGGAATTATTAAGATCAGCCTGCCAGTAATAATACTTTGCTTCAGCCGCGGTTGCAATAATCTTGAAACCACCTGCCTTTAAATCCTTGATTAAACAGCAGGGATCAGGAATTTGCTCTATGGCGACATGAAAAACGGAACCTGCGGTAGCACGTAATACCTTGGGACTAAAAGGATCGGTACTGCCAGTAGTATAATAAACAATACCTACACCAGACGCTGCAGCAGTACGGATAATCGTTCCCATGTTGCCAGGATCCTGAATCCTGTCAAGAATTATTGCAAGGTTAGTGCTATCTTTAAATATTTTTTTCTGCCCGGATCTTTGAAAATTAAAAATAGCAGCGACCGCTTGGGGTTTTTCTGTTTGGGCGATCTTACTAAATACTTCTGAAGAAATTAAGTATTTTCGAGTTGCATCAGGAAGAATCTTTGTGACCGGATTACTTTTACTTTTAAAATAATCATGACTGAAAAACACAGCCTCTGGTTTCAGGCCAGCATTTAAAGCTTCTTTAACCAGGTTCGGTCCTTCAACAGCAATTTTTCCGCTTTTTTCACGCTGCCGTCTGCTTCTTTTAAGCCTGGTGTATTCTTTTATCAGTGGGTTATGCGAGCTGTCTATTAAAACAGGCTCCATTTCATTTGCTCCTATCAGGCTTTAATAACATAAGGGGCGGTAGACCAGTTTAATCACCAACCAGGTTCGCCCCTTAATCCATTTTTCATAAATATCCTTGATCATGCTTAAATAGTTAACCATGTTCCAGCTGCTCTGTTTATGGTTAAGCCGGGAATTATACCCGGTAGGTTTAACATAAAAATATCTCCTGCTGGAGATTAAGTCAACTGTATAATTAAAGCCATGAATACTTCATTTGTTAAATATTCTTTTTGGCCACATCAACCAGCTTGGAAAAAGCTTCTTTATCTTTAACCGCTAGTTCAGCCAGAACCTTACGGTTAATGTGAACATCGGCATTTTTCAAACCGTTAATAAAACGGCTGTATGAAAGCCCATCAGCCCTGGCGGCAGCGTTAATCCTGGCTATCCAAAGCTTTCTAAAATCTCTTTTCCTCTGTTTACGGTCACGGTAAGCATAAGAAAGTGATTTCATGACCTGCTGGTTGGCTACTCTGAAGAGCTTACTTTTAGCACCATAATAGCCTTTTGCCAGTTTTAGAATTTTTTTACGCCTTTTCCGGGCAACATTTCCTCTTTTCGTGCGAGGCACAACCAATCATCCTCTCGTTATAAGCTATCAATAAAACAAAAAAACCGGGCATCTTTAAGGAGATACCTTAGCGGATTAACTGTTTGACTCGCTTCACATCAGCAGCCTTCACTGTTGTCGATTTGCGCAGCCTTCTTTTGCGGCCAGGTTTTTTCTTGCCCAGCAGGTGGCTAGCATATGCTTGACTACGCTTATACTTTCCTCCTCCTGTCTTTTTAAACCTTTTCGCCGCTCCGCTGTGAGTCTTCATTTTAGGCATTGGAACAACAACCTTCCTCTTTATTTACTATGATTTAGGAGCTAAAATCATGATCATATTACGCCCTTCCTGCTTGGCCGGCTTTTCTACTACACCATATTCGGCAAGTTGTTCAGCCAGATCCTTGCAAAGGCGCTGAGCAATTTCAGGGTGAGTAATTTCCCGGCCCCGAAACATAACAGTAACTTTAATCTTGTCGCCTTTCTCTAAAAACTTTTGCCCTCTCTTTGCCTTAACATCAAAATCATGTTTGTCAATATTGGGGCGCAGCTTTATCTCCTTGATGGATGTGGTCTTTTGCCTTTTTTTCGCTTCCCGATCCTTTTTACTTTGTTCATACTTGTGCTTACCATAATCCATCATCCGACAAACTGGCGGCTTTGCGTTTGGGGCAACGTTTACCAGGTCCATTTTCTTTTCCCGGGCTAAATCTAACGCCTCCGCTGTTTTCATCACGCCAAGCTGGGTCCCTTCGTGATCAATTACCAGCACTTCCCGGGCTTTAATTTGTTCATTCACGAACAAATTTTTACTAATTGCATTTCACCTCCTAAAAAGTATAAGAGCAGGGATCACCGCTGCTCTTAATATCCGTACTCCTTATGGATAAACCCTGTTAACAGTATCCTGTACGTTTCAGGGTGAGAAGCGGTTACTTCTTCTTTAATTAACCAATATAAAACCTATTTGACTATATCAAAAATACAGTTCAAGGTCAAATATTTTTTTCAGTTATTTCTGTTTTTAGTTTATCTATAAAGAAATCAAGATTCTCAGGGCCCAGATCGCCCTGGTCGCGTCGGCGCACTGCTACCTGGCCACTTTCTACCTCTTTGTCACCGACGATAAGCATGTAAGGAATTTTCTTTACCTGGGCTTCCCTGATCTTATAACCAACTTTTTCGTTACG
>PWMM01000016.1 GCA_003558195.1 Syntrophomonadaceae bacterium | reverse complement strand
TAATGCGAAATTATATACCGCCGCAGGTGCGTATTCCCTGTTTCATCGTGATTATTGCCACCTTCGTCACCATTATCGAAATGGTTCTGAAGGCTTTTCAGCCTGTGCTTTACGAAGCCTTGGGTGTTTTTGTGCCTCTGATTGTTGTTAACTGTGTTATTCTTGGCCGGGCAGAGGCTTTTGCCAGTAAAAAACCTATTCTTAGATCCCTGGTTGATGGAATTGGTGTTGGAATCGGCTTTACTCTTGCCCTCGGGCTTCTGGCCCTGGTCCGTGAGGTTTTGGGTCAGGGAACGTTAATGGGCCCCGATCCGGAGAGTGCGATAATCCTTTTCGGCGCAAATTTTGAACCCATGGGTTTATTTGGACAGCCACCTGGTGCATTTATTGCTCTTGGACTTTTACTGGGCATCGTTAATATTATATTTAAGAAGTTTAAAATATCGTAATTTATATTTTACAGGTAAAAAATTGTAAGAACAGAACATAGAAAAACGGGTAGTAGGAGGTTTACATGGAAAGACTGTTATCGATAATATTTATTTATATCCTGGTTGATAACTTTGTACTGCAGCGGTTTTTCGGCATCTGTCCTTTTCTAGGCGTTTCAAGAAAGATGGAAACTGCAATTGGCATGAGTATGGCCGTAATCTTTGTAATGACAATGGCTACACTTGTGACCTGGTTGTTGTATGCCTTTGTCCTTGAGCCATTTAACCTGGAGTACTTACAAATTGTTACTTTTATACTGGTTATTGCCTCTCTAGTGCAGCTGGTTGAAACGTCGATGCGCAAGATCAGCCCCACCCTGTATCAGGGCCTGGGGATATTTCTACCTTTAATCACAACTAATTGTGCGATTATGGCGGTTGCTTTGCTGGCTGTTCGGGAAGAATTTGCTTTTGTAGAAGCAGTAGTTTTTGGTATAGCTGCATCAATTGGTTTTTCCCTGGCGCTTGTGATAATGGCTGGAATAAGAGAACGCCTGGAAATGGCAAATATTCCAGAAAGTTTACAGGGCTCGGCAGTTACTTTAATTACAGCGGGTATTCTGTCCCTGGCTTTTCAAGGGTTTAGGGGTATGCTTACTTTGTAGGTGATTCTATTTTTGTGATTTACTACAAATGACTGGTTTACTAATCTAGATGAGGTGGGTTTGATTGTGCAAATAATTTATGCAATAATTGCCCTGGGTTTAATTGGCCTGTTATTTGGGTTGCTTTTATCCATGGCTGCAAGGGTTTTTGCTGTAAAAGTTGATCCCCGTATAGAAAAGGTTAAAGAAGTTTTACCAGGGGCAAACTGCGGTGCTTGTGGTTTTGCCGGTTGTGCACAATTTGCCGAAGCAGTAGCCAGGGGTGAAACTGATCCGGCCGGATGTATTCCCGGTGGGAAAAGCACTGCCCAAGCTCTGGCTCAAGAGCTTGGATTAGAGATTGCTGAAACAGAACCCCTTGTAGCAACTCTTTTTTGCATTGGTGATAGTAATAAGGCTGTTGACTTATTTGTATATGAAGGGGTAAAGGATTGTACTGTTGCCGGGAGAATGAATGGTGGTTTTAAAGCTTGTAGTTATGGTTGCCTGGGACTTGGCAACTGTGCTCGGGCCTGCCCTTTTGAAGCGATCGAAATAGGTAGGTATGGATTACCGGTTGTTGATCAAGAAGCTTGTACCGGATGTGGTCTTTGTGTTACCGCTTGCCCTCGAGACTTGTTGGAAACTCTTCCCCGCCGATCTAACCAGGGGCACCTGGTATTGTGTCGTTCCCATGAAAGGGGCAAAAAAGTTTCAAAAGCATGCTCGGTTGGTTGTATCGCCTGTAAAGCCTGTATCAAAGCTTGCCCCGAAGAGGCGATCACAATGGATGATAAGCTGGCAGTAATTGATCTTGACAAATGTAATGACTGCGGTAAATGCGTACCAGTTTGCCCGCCGGGAACGATTTATCCACGTACAGCTATACCTGCTGATCTTAGCGAACTAGATAAAGAGCAGGTTTCAGCTGCTCCTGCAGCTGGTGAAGGATAATAAGGAGGGCTCTCTTTATTAAAAAGTGCATGTGAAATAATTATTAAACTCTGACAACTCGGCAAGTGTTGTTATATAGTGGCAAGAATTGCTAAATAGTAAACCTTGGTGAACCTTAGCACTTAGTTTGATCCCGGAAGGGCGACCATATAATTATCCCAAAACCTAGCTTGCTAGGTCCGGGTGCTTATATAAGCTGTAATTTTAAAATAATGAAGAATCGGGTGGCTGATTACAATGAATAAACAATGGTTAAATTATATTGGTATAACCCTGGTTTTATTCGTTTTCTGGCTGGCAATAAGTGGCAAATTTGATTGGCCTCAAATGGCAGCTGGTTTAGTCGCTTCTGCATTTGTTGTATATTTCAACCGCAATCTTATTATCACAGCTGAAGACAGGCCGCCGGTAAATATAAAGAATGTTTTATGGTTAATAGGTTACGGGTTTAAATTGCTAAAAGATATTTTTATCGCTAATTTTCAGGTTGCCTATATTGTCTTACACCCAAAGATGCCTATTGTTCCCAATATGGTTCCAATGCGGGTAGATATTGAAAGCACAGCCAGCAGGGTGCTCCTGGGTAATTCTATTACTCTTTGCCCGGGAACATTAACAGTCTTAGCAGACGAAAAAGACTTTTTAGTCCATGCTTTAACAATAGAAAGTGGCGAGGCGATTACCAGCTGGCATCCTATAAGCAGGCTAAAGCATATGGAGCG
The DNA here is from genome assembly GCA_003558195.1 of Syntrophomonadaceae bacterium. Lineage (GTDB taxonomy): Bacteria > Bacillota > Dethiobacteria > DTU022 > DTU022 > B1SED10-74M. The sequence goes on along the minus strand of PWMM01000016.1, from coordinate 8,691 downwards.
TGATGTTTGATGGTTTATGACCTTATTCTTGATTATCTATATGCTAGTGGAGCAATTCTGGTAATGTTAATGATCTTTCTCTCCATGTTCCGAGCCGTGGCCGGCCCGACAGCTCCGGACAGGGTGGTAGCAATCAATATTATCACCACCTATACTTTGATCATTATCACCTTAATTGCAAGAATTTATGAGCAGGTATATTTTCTGGACATTGCTATGGTTTATGCCCTGATGGGCTTTATTACAACTATTGGTGTCGCCAAGTATTTAGAGAAAGGAGCACTGGATTGATCGATACTGTGCTTGTTGCAATCTTGTACATTGCTTCAATAATCTCTTTTATAATTGGGATATTTTTTCTGGCTGTGGCAACGGTGGGGTTGCTACGCTTACCAGATGTATATAATCGTCTCCATGCTACAACCAAATGTGATACCCTGGGAGCCGGCCTGGTTTTATTATCTCTTGCTTTGCAGAGTGAGCTTGCTGTTGCGATTAGATTGGCCCTGCTAATCATTTTTATTTTAATAACTAACCCGACTGCTGCTCACGTTATAGCCAGGGCTGCTTATGTGACCGGCATTACACCCATCACTGGTAGGAGTGAACATGATGACAGGAGTGCTAACTGAAATTTTAAATGGATTGCTGCTATTATTCCTGGTTGTTTGTGCTATTGCTGTCGCTCAAATTAGAGATATGCTTAGTGCTGTTATAGTATTTGCTTCTTTTGGTTTGATCATGGCTATTGTTTGGCAGCAACTTAGCTCACCGGATGTAGCCATGGTGGAAGCGGCCCTGGGAACAGGGGTTACGACCCTTTTACTCATAGCAGCGATTAGCAAAACCAGGCGAACTGAATAATTTCCAGCAGGGGAGGGTCTAGATAAATGGAAGATTTACTATTTATTATTATCGCAGCTATTTTTGCCATGCGTTATCTGTTGAGGCTGCAAGCCCGCGGGGTATTTACTATTTTGCTGGTCGGTTTGATTGGTTTTTTCTTTAGTTTTACTGTTGCGGAAATGCCGCCTTTTGGCGATCCTAATAACCCTGTCTTTAATGAAATACCGGCTCGTTACATGGAGTCGGGGGTTGCAGATACCGGTGCTGTTAATATAGTTAGCAGTGTGATTATAGATTACCGTGCATTTGATACCATTGGAGAAGCAACGGTCCTTTTTGTAGCTATTGCTGCGGTAATTGCCACCTTAAGGTCGCATTAAATAAGGAGGTGGGAACCCTGGAAAACCAAATAGTGCGTATAACAAGCAGGCTTGTTGCTCCCTTTATCCAGGTCTACGGGATTTATGTTATTATTCATGGTCATTTATCACCGGGAGGAGGTTTTTCAGGTGGAGCAATTTTTGGGGCAAGCCTTGTCCTGGTTGCTTTATCTTTCAACCTGGAAGTGGGAGCTAAGCAAATCTCGCACGATACTGCGTCTATTCTGGAAAGCGGAGGGGCGCTTGGTTTTGTTATAACCGGTCTGGTAGCAATCGCCCTGGGAGCTAATTTTTTGGCTAACCAGTCAGCAGGCTTTCCAATGGGCCAAACCGGGCAACTTTTTAGCGCCGGGGCAATATTTATTATTACGTTTTTTTTAGGTATTAAAGTAGCAAGTACAATTGTTACCTTATTTTATAACATAATTGAAGGGGAAGATAAAAGTGGAGATGCTCATTAAGATTGCCCATAACTATTATTACATGGTAGCAATCTTGTTATTCATTATTGGTATGCATACAATGCTTACTCATTCAAACTTGATCAAAAAAGTAATAGCTATGAATATTATGGATACGGCTGTTTTTTTATTATTTGTAGCGGTTGGCTATACCTATGGTGGAGCAGCCCCCATTGTTACTGCACCGGCTAATGAAGTCTTGTATGTAAATCCGCTTCCGGGTTCACTGATGCTCACCGGTATTGTTGTTGCTGTCAGTATTACAGCTTACGCTTTAAGCCTGATAGTTAAGATATACCGCTTTTACGGTACAGTTGATTATGATGAAATTTGCCTGATAAGGAGCCAGGAGTAGTGGGATTAACTAATCATTTTCCAGCATTAATCTTAGCAATTCTTTTAGGCATTTCTTTTTTATCACCTATTTTATTTCGCTGGGTTAGAAAAGCCAGTGCACCGGCTTTGCTATTATCTTTGTTTTTAGCCCTGGTAATGGCTGTTTATCTTCTAATTCAAACCACGCAGGTCGGTGAGTTTTCTTATTACATGGGAGGTTGGCCTCCACCCTGGGGTATAGAGCTAAAAATTAACCTGATCCGGGCTTACATGTTAATTGTGGTTCTTGCTGTTAGCCTTTGGATCATGGTTTATGCCTTGAAAGATCTTGAGCATGAATTAAAAACAGATGTTTTAGGCTGGTATTATACCCTTTATGCCCTTGTAGTTGCTTCTATGGCCGGAATGGCTTTGACTAATGATCTATTTAACCTTTTTGTTTTAATGGAAATTTGCGCTATATCAGCTTGTGCAATTATTTCTATTAAAGAAGATCGTGCTTGCCTGGAGGCCAGTTTCAAGTACTTAATTTTAAGCGCCATGGGAACTGGCTGTTTCCTTCTGGGGGTAGCTATGGTCTACATGGTTACTGGGCATATGAACTATGATCTGGTTAATGAGTATCTTCCCGTTGCCGTGGAACAATATCCTAATAATATGTTTGCAGCATCAGCATTATTTATTGTAGCGTTTGGAACCAAGGCCGCCCTTTTCCCACTGCATGTCTGGTTACCCGATGCCCACGCTTCGGCTCCTTCTCCTTCCAGCGCAATGCTTTCAGGCCTGGTAATAAAAATATATGCTTTTGGTCTTTTCATAGTTTTTTATCAGATTTTCCCCAGGTCATTACTGGATTCTATCCCTTTAAATGAGATCATCCTGTGGTTATCTTCAATGGGGATCATGTTCGGTTCTATTTTTGCCATGGTGCAGGTAGATTTGAAGAAAATGCTTGCCTACTCCAGTATCGGTCAAATTGGATATGTATTTCTGGGCATCGGTTTAGATGACACGATAGCCATGACCGGCGGTTTTTATCACTTGCTTGTCCATGCCATTATGAAATCCATGCTTTTCATGTGTGCAGGAGTGATTATATATACTACAGGTATTCGCCAGATTAAACAGCTGGGTGGCATTGGACAGGTATTACCTATAACTATGATTGCTTTTACCATAGGAAGCGCTTCTATGATTGGGATTCCTGGAACCGGAGGTTTAATTAGCAAGTGGTATCTCGCCCTGGGTGCCCTGGAAATAGGAAGGCCAATATTTGTTGTTATTATCCTGGCCAGCAGTTTGCTTAATGCTATCTATTATATGCCAATTATTGTTAATGCCTTTATGCAGCAGGAAGAGTTTGCCTATGAAGTTAAAGCGGTACCCCGTCAGATGTTGATTCCTTTAATTATCGGAATGATTGCTATTGTATTTTTGGGGGTTTTTTCCAGGCCAGTGATTGTATTACTGGAAAATGGATTACAGTTGTTTTTTTAACAACCTAAAGGTTTGATATAAATATTGTAGTGAACTTAATTGAACTATATAATGACTCTTGGAGGTGGCTTCGTTGGGTGAAGCGACGGCAATAACAATAATTCTTTTTGTAATATTTTTCCCTATTGTGATGACCCCGATTTTAATGTCTGCCAGTGGTCGCTCAGAAAAATTAAGGAATATACTGGCTTTGTTGACAAGTGCTATTACATTTATAATGGTTCTCACTCTTTATCCATTCGTAGTGAGAGGAGATATCATTCAACATACTTTTTTTGAGATTTTACCTAACCTTGAGATATCAATCCGCCTGGACGTCCTCAGTTTCAGCTTAACTGCGCTTGCTTCATTTATCTGGTTTTTATGTGCAATTTATTCCCTTGACTATATGGCGGAAGAGCATGGAGGAAGTCGTTACTACCCGGTTTTAATTTTTACCCTGGGTAGTTGCCTTGGTATTTTTTTGGCTGGTGACTTTTTCACCCTCTTTGTTTTCTTTGAGTTAATGTCACTCATTTCCTATATTCTGGTTGTTCATGAGGAAACAGAAGAAGCCTTAAAAGCCGGGTATAAATACCTGGTTATGACTATCATCGGTGGCCTGGCCTTGTTTTTCGGGATTATCATTACCTTTGAGCTTGGGGGCACCGTTTCGCTCGGTGTAGGAACCATTATTAATGAAGGTAGCCTGCTGGCATTATTAGCTTTTATCTGTTTCCTAATTGGTTTTGGCATGAAAGCCGGGATGTTTCCACTGCATGTCTGGCTTCCAGACGCTCATCCGGTTGCTCCTTCCCCTGCCAGCGCTTTGCTTTCAGGAGTCATGTTGAAAACTGGAGCATATGGCTTGTTCAGGGTGATCTTTAATGCTTTTTCGATAGAAGTGATGCAAACCAGCAATTGGGACATCATTCTAGGAGTATTAGCGGTAATAACGATCTTGCTTGGTTCTGCTGTGGCCTTGACCCAGAATGATATCAAGCGCCGCCTGGCTTACTCCAGCGTGGGACAGATGGGTTATGTCCTCCTTGGTCTAAGTATCCTTAATGAAAATGCTATTACTGGCACCATGTTTCATATCTTCAGCCATGCTTTTATGAAAAGCTGCCTGTTCCTTGCGGCCGGTGCGATTATTTGGAAAACTGGCAAACGGGCGATTTCTGATCTGGGCGGTATCGGACGAGAAATGCCCTTCACTATGGGCTGTTTTTCAATAGCGGCGCTGGCTATGATTGGTATTCCTCCATTGAATGGGTTTTTAAGTAAATGGACTCTGGGCTTGGGGGCCCTTGATGCTAATGCTACTATATATGTCCTGGTGTTGCTAATTAGTAGTTTGCTCAATGCGCTCTATTATCTGCCGATTATCGTACCGGCCTTTTTTGAGATAGTGGGAGAAGATCACCACGGGCATGCCCTGCAATTTGATGTTCAGGATGCTACTCCAAAGATGCTGGCTTCTATGGTTATTTTGGCCATATGCACGATTATTTTTGGATTATCACCGATTAATATTCCATTTGACCTCTCTCAAATGACTTCAGATTTTCTTTTGCGAGGAGGTTTGTTTTAAACATTTTTCACTGAGGTGAATAGAACCCGTGGATAGTGTTTTATTTATTTCTTATGTTCCCCTCTATGTTGTTTTAGTTCCAATTATTACTAGCATAAGCCTGTACTTTTTTCCAGAAAGCCAAATGCTGGTTAGGAAAGCCGGCTGTTTTTTTGCCTCTTTGTTCTCTCTGGGCGGAGTGATCTGGCTTATGCCTTATATGCTGGAGGGTTACGTATACTGTTACCTGATTGAGTTCATGCAGTTCGGTCTTTTTTTTAAGGTAGATATAATCAGCTGGGTTTTTGCTTTTTTAATCACCCTGGTTTATTTCCTGTCTGTAATATTTTCTTTTTCTTATATGAGCTTTGAACATAATTTACGTCGCTATTATAGTTTTTTAATCTTTACCCTGGGAGCGATTCTAGGGGTTGTCTTTGCCGGGGACTACTTTTCGCTATTTATATTTTTTGAAATTATGACTTTTAGTTCCTTTGTCCTGGTTATACATAAACAGGATCGCGAAGCTATGCAAGCCGGTTCACTATATCTTTACATGGCAATAATAGGTGGGCTTGCGCTGCTGTTTGCTATTTTATTGCTATATGGTTGTACAGGACACCTGGACATGGTACCGGCATTGGAAGTACTGGGAAATCAGCGCTTTTCAATTCTACTCTTGTTCATGATTGGCTTTGGAATAAAGGCTGGCTTAATTCCATTGCACATCTGGTTGCCCCTGGCTCACCCGGTTGCTCCTTCCCCTGCCAGCGCATTATTATCGGGGATCATGATTAAAGCGGGAGCATACGGTATCTTAAGGATCAGTCTGATTTTATTCAGGCCGGCAGGAGAAGGGAGCACTGCTGATTGGGCCTTTATATTTAACAGTGGTTATATCTTGATGTGGATCGGGATTATAACGATGTTAGCCGGGGCTTTAATGGCTTTGTTGCAAAGCAACACCAAAAGGATTCTGGCATACAGTAGCATCAGTCAAATGGGATATATAGCCACTGGTTTGGGTGTGGCAATATTCATGGGGCTGGAAGGAGCTATGGGTTTTACAGGGTCTCTTTACCATATAGCTAATCATGCTATCTTTAAAGCCGGTTTATTTTCCATGATCGGGGTTGTCTATATGTTAACCCACGAACTGGATATGTCCCGCCTGGGCGGTATGGCTAGAAAAATGCCTCTGGTAACACTAACATTTTTAATTGCTGCCCTGGGGATAGCCGGTATCCCCGGGTTTAATGGGTTTGCCAGTAAGACTTTAATCCATGACTCCTTACTAATAGCTCATTCAGATTTAGGTATATATGGTATATTTGTTGCCGAAAGGGTCTTTGTCATTGCCAGTGCCCTTACGATCTGTTACTTTGTAAAATTGTTCCATGGTGTATTCCTCGGCCAGGTGCCCGAAAAGCTTGATCATAAGTATAGTTTATCTTTATCGGCTAATTTTGTTATGGTTGTTTTTGCGGCTTTGGTTTTAATTACAGGTTTATTTCCCAACCTGTTGTTGGAACTATTGTTCATACCAGGAGCACAAATACTGGGCTTTTCTGATTCCAGCCTGCAGCCTTTGTTTGGTTTTGGTTTTTTCGAATGGTACCCACTTAGGAAAATGCTAGTTGTAATTTTGCTAGCCCTGTTAATCTATATGCCGGCATCAGCCCGGGGCTGGTTCGATTGGACTCCACCACCCTGGCTAAGCATTCAAAAGGTGGTATTTAAACCTTTACCTCAATTGATTCTCTCTTTTTTCTTTAGAGGATTTAATATTAATGACATGGCCATGGGACAGTTTTATGAGCATACTGATAATGATAACAACAAGAGAGAAGATTATTTAGGGGAACTGGAGATCTTTCCGGATTCGGCTCACGATGAAGCAGGACAATCAGCTTATTATACGTCTGGTAAAGGATTGAATCGGGACAGGCAGCTTAAACAGCATTTTAGAAGTTTTTTTTGGTGGGATCAAGACCAGTGGACTATTAAGAACTTGAATTTTGATAATTTATTGCTGGTTTTTGTCCTTGGTGTGATTCTCTTTATTGTTTTTTCATACGGGAGTTAGTTTCTTTTCAGAAATGATTTTGCTGTTAATACTGGTTGACATTAATGGCACGATCGACTAAAACAGTATTAGTCGAATTATCAAAGACTAACGTCGCAATGGAGTGATTAGGATCAATATATTTATCATAGCAGGGATCGCTTTACCATTAATGCTCATTCCGGGTGTTTTATTTGGGCCTAAAGTTTTAAGGTATATACTAATGCTGGGTGCAATTATCACCCTGCTGTTTCTGGCATACTTCGATTTAACTGAAACAACTCTTGGTTCAACTGTTTTGTTCGGGGATGTTGTACTGGCATCGGTTTCATTTAGCGAACATGAGTACAGTAGGATTGCCGTATTTGGTTTTACCCTGGTAGGCTCATTTGCTTTGTTATATGGATTGCAGCTTTCCAGGCCCAGTGAACAGGCTGTTGCGCTAGTTGCCCTGGCCAGTGCTGTTGGTATTGTTTTCTCAGATAACTTTATAACTCTATTTCTATTTTGGGAAATGCTCACACTGGCAACAGCAGGATTGATCCTCCTCCGAAAAACTCCGGAATCCTTGATGGCCGGTTTATATTTTTTATCTTTTCACCTTGCCGGTGGCCTTATAGTGCTGCTGGGGATATTGTTGCATTATGAAAAAGCGCAAAGCTTTCTGATAACTACTCCTCAGGCTGGTCTGGCTTTCTTTATAATTGGTTTTGGCTTTAAAGCAGCTTTTCTACCCTTTCATTTGTGGGTAGCCCGTGGTTATCCTTCAGCCAATTTTCCTTCAAGTGTAATTTTAGCAGGCCTCACCACTAAAATAGGTGTTTATGCCATCGCCAGGATTTTGCCGCCCAGTGAAATTATTATGTACATGGGGGCATCAATGGCTCTTGCCGGAGTAACTATGGCTATGCTTCAGCACAATATGCGCCGGCTTTTGTCTTATCACATCATCAGCCAGGTTGGTTATATGGTTGCAGGGGTAGGATTAGCAACTGAACTAGCCACAGATGGAGCTCTATTACATGTGGTCAATCACATGCTCTATAAAGCTCTGCTCTTTATGAGCGTTGGGGCTGTTTTATACGCTACCAATACTGAAGATTTACATGATCTGACCCATGAGGATACAGAAGCAGAAGAAAAAGAGAAAGAAAGCATATGGAAAGCCATGCCCCTGGTTACCATGGGAGGAATAGTTGGAGCCCTGGCCATTTCCGGGATTCCTTTATTTAATGGTTATGTTAGCAAGTATTTACTTAAGTATGCTTTTTACGGTGCGGGACCGGCAGAAACTATGTTAATGATAGCCAGTATCGGAACCGCAGCTTCTTTTTGTAAACTGATTGGTTTTGGCTTCATCAAGGGCAGGGCAAAAATTTACAGGAAACCTCCGGTAAGCAGTTACCTGGCAATTATAGGCACAGCTGCCTTTTGCATAATTTTAGGAGCATACCCGCAGATGATAACTCCATTAATTCCTCATGCTTCTAAAGTAGTTGGGATTTATAGCCTTGACGGTATCTGGGGCTCCTTGAGACTGGGTATAGCCGGTTT
>PWMM01000268.1 GCA_003558195.1 Syntrophomonadaceae bacterium | reverse complement strand
GCTTAACCGGCATTTCAGTTTCACATGACAGGGAAAGCACGGTGCGGGGTATTTTTTTTGAAAAAGAGGGCGCATAATATCCGCTCAGAGATGTCAGGCTGCAATCCACATGTCCGGGCCAGAAGCCTGCTATCCATCCCTGCTGCCCGCTTCCCTCCGGCCCTTTAGCTACAAATTCTCTGGCCGAAAAAACACCGTCTGATATCAGATCTTCGATCTCTAACCCGACCGCTATTTGTTCCAACTTAGCCTTACAACTATCGTCGTCATCCATGTCCGGCTGGGGGGACGGTTCGATCCCCGGGTGCAGATGCAGAAAGCTTTCAACCAGATGCGTATTGCTTCCGCTTATTACATCGATAATACACACGCCGGCCTCACTCAGTACAAATGTGCGTTCATGCCGGGGGGAACCGGAAAGAAAACGGTATCCGTCATGGCTTCCTTTCCATACGGAAAGTCCATTGCGATTTTTTTCTATAGCAACTTTGTGTTTCGACGGTCTCCTACCGGCGCGAAAAGCGCCCCAGAGTTCCATGGAATCATATCCGTCAATGCGCACTGTATTATGCGCGGCGGTGCTTCGGAACCAGTTGCGCTCAGGGCCCGGAGTATAGGTGCAGTTCCCCGAATCGCTGATTATCTTCCTGTCTTTCAGCCAGAGCTCAAAACCCAGATGATCGGCATGAGCGTGTCCCGGCTGATGGTCGGGCCCACCGCTTCCGCCGTCAAACACTGCCGACCATTCTCCGGCTTTTCCCTCCAGATATCCGCTGCCCAGAGTTCTCGCCTGAGGGGAGATTTGTTCTTTGGCAACATATTTTCCCGAAACACGAACGAGATTTTCCACCTGCTTTTTATCCAATTCCCACGTATCATTGAACATTGGGATATCGCCGGGCGCCGCAAGTGCCAGTGCCAGATGCATTCTCATTCGCCCTGCAATGCGCTTGAGGCTCCCAATGAGCTTACTTTCCATCTCCACATCGCAGTAACCGCCGGCGTCCGCCACGGCGATCACTTCCAGAATATCCTCAAGTGCTTTAGCGTGATAACCGTAGCTCTTTTCCTCATGCAGCCCGTCGGCCAGGACCTGGGATTCTGCCTCGCCGGCCAGCTTTGAGAGAGCGATACGGCGCAGGCGCGGTGCATCGTTCCCCGAGAGAAAAGCGCTGCACACTGTCAGACCGCACAGGTTCTGGAGGAGGTGGTTTCCCTGCAGGTCATATTCCAGATTGGAAGCCAGGACGGTCGTCTGCAGTGCAAAGCTTTCTTTCATTTGAGCGGCAAGTCGAGCATCGAGGGCATCTCCCAGCCAGAAAAAGGAACCCAGCCAGTTCCGGAGCCGTTCCGATATCACATAAGGACTCCACGAATATCCGATTTCACGCATGGAGAAGGGATTTTCTGCCAGCCAGGAAGAAACGATCTCGTGCCACTGATCGGCATATTCCCGGTCTTTTTTTTCGGAGTATTTGCGTGCAAGACACTGAAGATAACCGTGGTAATGCAGTTCGAAACCCGCAAGCGGTTTCTCCACTCTGATATCTTTTCTTTTCCAGTCTATCGCCCCATCAAAACGGTATTCCTCCCCTGCAAGGCTGAACCGGTTTTCCAGGAGCTTTTCCGCCATGAGTGTTTCGCTCGCTCCGGGCTGAACCAAACGCGCCCTCAGCTGCCCGAAGTGCTGCAGGACGTCATGACCGAAATCGGCGGCCAATCCCGCCGCCCTGCGCCTGGAGCGGCCCGTGCAAACCCAATTCACAACGCAACACCGCCCGGCCAGTATGGATCGACGAATCCTCCAGAGCACCTGTCTGGGTTTCAGATACCTTAAAGTGCGGCAAAAGCGTCCGGGGCTGAACCTGTCAGAAGAAATCATAGTTCCCGGTTGTGGGTTGTGGGTTTTGAGTTGTGAGTTCTGGGGTATCCGTTGCCGTTAATCGGTATTCGTGTTTTCGTTTTATGTGTCTTCTGTGCCTTTTGTGGCCGCCAATCCGTTTCCGTTGACGTTTACCCTAACGTTAGCCGTAGTCTTTTGCCGTATCCTTTCTCTGCGTTCTCTGCGTCTCTGCGTGAGACCAATCCTTTGTCCGTTATCAACCTTCAACTTTCAACTCTCAACTGCCTTTTCAACAATCAACTGCCGTTCTCAACCCTCAACCTTCAACCATCAACCGCCGTACTCAACACCTCGAGCATTCTGCCGGCGAGCTGTATTCGGTTATAGTTCGCCAGGACCGCCCTTCGACCGTTCTCTCCCAGTCTTTTTCTCATATCCGGATCATCTCTAAGCCGCAGCACCGCATCTGCGAGCTGCTGCGGATTCTCCGGCTCCACGCATATCCCTGCACCGGCTTCTTCGACGATACGGCGCGCCTCCCCTCGAACGGCAAGAATAATCGGTTTCCGCGCGGCCATAGCCTCGAATATCTTCGACGGAATAACTGTCTTAAATAGCTCGCTGTTTCGCAGTATCACCACCGAAGCATCGCACGCCCCGAGATATCTGCGCGCCTCGACATGCGGTACCAGACCGGTCATCGTCACGTTGTCCAGCCTCATTTTTTCCTTCAGAGCCTTCAGATTTTCGAACTCCGCACCGTCGCCAACGGTCAGGAATCTGATACCCTCGCGGCCCTGAAGCAGCCCGGCAGCCTCAAGAAATGTCTCAAGGTTATGCGCCATGCCATGCGTTCCGATATAGGATACAACGAACTCTCCGTCCCACTTCGCGAAACATTTTGAAGGGCCGTCTTCATCAAGGTGCCATTCGGCAGGATCAATGCCGTTAGGAACGAAATGAATCTTTTCGGGCACTATCCCCCTTGAGACGAGGTTATCCCGGAAAGAAGCGGTAAGCGAGACAACGGCCCTGGCGTCCCTGTACAGACCCAG
>PWMM01000255.1 GCA_003558195.1 Syntrophomonadaceae bacterium | reverse complement strand
GGTTTGGCAGTTAATTCAAATTGCCCGGCCTGGGCAGGTGTTTTGCCACTGATAGTAATTTCTTCCAAATCAACCCTGTGGCCGCAACTAATTAATTCTTCTTTAAGCTTGTCTGCTACTTTCCGGGTATTACCACTTTGTGAATATATGATGATCCCCAAATGCATAGCCATTCACCTTCCTTTATATTAGTCATTACCTGCAGGTTATCTTTTTTTGTAAACCAAGGGTAGCATCTTTATTTTAGTATTCTACTCTTTTAGTAACCGTTTCGATTTTAATTCTCCCAGTTCAAGGTGGTAGGAGATAAAAGTACTGTTCATCCTGGTCAATTCTTCTTTCTGCCTGATACTTGCCCTGATCTTGCCAACCTGCTGAAGAGGGCCCTGCAACAAACGCCTCGCCAGGGCGATAGTGCCGCTTTCTAAAGGAATAAGGTCATTACAGCGGCACCGGTCACACATTAAACTGCCTTCTTTGGGACTGAAACCCCGGAGATTTTCAGAACCACACTCCTGGCAGCAATCTAAACCCGGACTGTAACCCAAGTTATAAACAATTTTAAGTTCAAAAGCCCTTAAAATAAGAGATCGATCTCCATTTTCCCCCAGCAGACGCCACCCAATGAGTAAAAGCTGGTACAGTTTCGGACAGGGTTCTTCTCCGAAAATGAGCCGATCGGTTAACTCGTTTAAGTATAACCCGTAGGGATAAAGATCTGGATCATCCCTGAACCATAAAAAACTCTCCAACTGGTTCTGGCTGGTAATCAGCGGCCAGGTTTTACCCCGATGAAATGTATATTCGGCACTGGTGAAGAGATCAACTCCTGCTGCCAGCCTGCTTTTCATTTTTCGGGCACCACGAGCAACTGCTTCAATTTTTCCATTTTCAAAGGTGAGTAAGGTTACCAGGCGATCTGCTTCACCGATCACCCTGGTGCGCAAAACAAGGCCTCTATCTTTAAAGATCCGGCTGGACAATTTCTACTTGCTCCAGTCATAATATATTAATCGCTGTAACCCAGGCGGCGCAACTCTTCTTCGCGATTCCGCCATTTCTGCTTAACCTTAACTCGTAAATCAAGAAATATAGGTTGCCCGAACAACACTTCCAATTCTTTCCTGGCCTTGATACCAGTTTCTTTTAACAGGCCACCACCTTTACCGACAATGATGCCAACCTGGGATTTTCTTTCCACGTATATTTCTGCCCAGATATCAAGCAAGTCAGACTTTTCCCTGGTCTTCATCTCCTGGATTACCACAGCCACGGAAAAGGGGATCTCTTGCCTGGTTAAGGCAATTAGCTTTTCACGAATTATTTCCGAGGCAATAAAACGTTCCGGTTGATCGGTGATCATGCCCGGAGGATAATACTGTGGCCCTTCCGGTAAATGTGACACAGTTCTTTCAATCAACGTTGAGAGATTTTGATTATAGCGTGCTGATATATTAAAACAGCCAGCATAACAACCCAGTTTAAGGTAAAGATCCCGGTATCGATCCAATTTTTCCGGTGCGATAAGATCACTTTTATTCAATACTAAAAAAATAGGACTTTCTACCGCTTTTAAGATTTCAGAAATATACTTATCTCCTAAACCAGGAGCATGTTGTGCTTCTACCATAAAATAAATCAGGTCTACTTCTTGCATAGTGTTAAGCGCTTTTTGAACCATTACTGAACCCAGTCTGTGCTTCGGTTTGTGTAAACCGGGAGTATCGATAAATATAACCTGATCTTCGGGCCTGGTCAATACAGCTCGAATTTGGTTCCTGGTTGTTTGGGGGCGCTCGGATATAATGGCTACCTTTTCATTAACGAGGGCATTTAACAGGGTTGATTTGCCGACATTAGGCCGACCTATTAAAGCTACGAAGCCTGAGCGATGCATATAATGTACCTTTCCTATCGCAATGATTTTCATCACAAAATATAAATGGCTTTTAATTGAATCAATATCCTGAACAATAAAAATTATTTAAGCGGCATTACAGTCTTCAAATCAAGGATCGGAGTACCATTAATCAGGTCTGCACCTTTAACCGTTAGAATATTTTTATGGCGATCTATCAAATCTACTGTAGTCTGGGCAATGGCATTAGGTCTCAAAGGAGCCCGGCACGCAAAAACACCATATACTTCATTGCCCCGACCGGAACGTTTTTCTTTTAAAGTATAACCTTTAGCCCGGTGCAGGTAGGCAATAAGATGAATTCTTTCTTCATTTTCTATCCGGTATAAACCTTCTTCATATTCAGGATCGATTACCACCCGGGAAAGAAGTTCCTTGTAATTACTCGGGATTTGATCCGGATCATCATAATCGTTAGACAAGTATCCTACAGGATGAAAAAGAACAGGAATACGCCAGCTTTCATTATCACTTAATTCTATTTCATTAACCGGGTTTTCTGTTCTCAGACTGGTTCCAAAAGGGTAGGGATACAATTCCTGGAGCGGTTTAATGGAGCTACTATTTTCCAGGTTACTCATTATAACTTCTATTGAACCAGCTAGTTCCCATAAAACCTGGCGGCATGCACCGCAGGGGGATACAGGAGGATCACAATCGGCAACCAGGGCAATTTTCTGAAAAGATCTAAAACCAGCATGGATTGCTGTCATTACAGCAACTCTCTCAGCACAAACAGTCATCCCAGAGGATGCATTTTCAATATTGGCTCCGGTTATAATCGCTCCTTCTGCAGTAAGTATTGCAGCCCCAACTGGAAACCGGGAATAAGGAGCGTAAGCCCTGCTTCTGGCTGCTCGCGCCGCTGCTACAAGAGCTTCTAGCAAAAAATACCACCTCTTATTTAAGAACACTTAAGGTCAATCTAAGGGAATAAAAGATTTAAATTTACAATTAATTTTCCATCTTTTAAAGAACAAAGAGCTTCTTTATTTTTTCTTCCTGGCTTTGCATCAATTCCCGATCTTCTTTTCTTTCATGATCATAGCCTAAGAGGTGAAGTAAACCGTGAATGGTAAGCAAGACAATTTCTTGCTCAAGGCTATGTCCTTGTTCAGAGGCTTGTTCACGGGCTCTATCCAAAGATATTATAATATCACCGATTGCAAAATCTTCCTCATCAGACATATCTTCATGCTCTGGTTCGAGGAAAGAAAAAGATAGTACATCGGTTGGTGAATCTTTACCTCTGTACTTTTTATTAAGTTTTTTAATATAGTAATCGCTGACTATAATCAACCCAATTTCTCCCCCCGGGAGATTATAATCATTGAGAATTGCTTTAATGTTAATGGTTAGATTCCTGGTTAAGGGTTCTGGTAAATTATAGCCTTTAACTAAATATGTAATGTAAAAACTCATTTCTGAGCAAACCCCTTTTTGTTTAAGCGCCGCTTTCAAGTTCAGCTTTAAGTTTCTTTTCCGGGTACTCCACCCTCTGATGATAAATACCTGACATGATGTAGATAAAAGAACCAGCAATTTGATCCAGGTCTTTTAATGTTAAATCAGATTGGTCAAGTTGCCCATCTTCCAATTTATCCTGAATCATCCTGCGAACCATGCTTTCCACTTTACTACTGGAAGGTTTAGAAAGAGATCTGACTCCTGCTTCTACAGCATCCGATAACATGACTATAGCGGCTTCCTTGGTCTGAGGTTTCGGCCCTTCGTAGCGGAATTTATCAGAAGAGATTTCTTCACGGCAATTGCTTTCTAAAGCTTTCTGGTAAAAAAAAGATACCATACTGGTTCCATGATGCTGACCAATGATAGAAAGAACCGGCTCCGGAAGGCGATGCTTAGTACCGATTTCAAAGCCATCCTTGGGATGAGCACTAATAACCAGTGAGCTTAAATTAGGAGTTAACTTGGTATGAGGATTATCACCTGAAAGCTGGTTCTCTGAAAAGAAATAAGGTCTTTTTAGTTTACCAATATCGTGATAATATGCACCAACCCTGCTCAGTAAAGCATCAGCATTAACTGTTTCAGCTGCAGATTCTGCAAGATTGGATACCATCATGCTGTGATAGTAGGTTCCCGGAGCTTTTAATAGCATTTCTTTCAGAAGGGGATGATTGGGATTAGATAATTCTAATAAGGTAATAGCGGTTGTAACTCCAAAGAAACTTTCCAGGTATGGTAACAAACCGATAGCCACTATCGATGAAAAAATACCATTTCCAATTCCCGCGACCATACTGTAACTAAAATTGATCAGCGAATCGTATTCCAGGCTTACATTTCCCATGTAGAGGTAAGTAGCAATAATCAAAACAGCATTTGTTACCGCAACATAGAAACCGGCTCTCGCCAGATCGCTACGCTGACTTAGCCTGGTAACAGCATAAATGGAAACCAGTCCCCCGGCCATGGCAACTGTCATGAATGAAAAGTCCCCGCCAGTAATTAATCCCACGGTTAAAACTAAAACCAAGTTATAGATTAAAGCCAACTTGTACCCAAAAATTACTGTGATTAAGATTACACCAATGGCAACTGGTATCAAATAACCCGAAAAGTAGTTAGCTGCAACACAAAATATTAAGGTAATGACAAATATAATCCCCATCAATAAAAGTAGCCTGGGGCTGGAAAAAACTTCTTTCACAAAGATTGATATATAAATTCCCACCAGGACAAATACAACAAGAAGTAGCAGGAACAATCCCAGGTAGCCAGGATAATCTGCCCGCTGTCCCCTTATTAAACCTAAATCCTCCAGCTGAGAATACTGTTGTTCAGTAACCGGTTCACCTTCGCTAACAATTAGAGTGTTACGAAGAATAATCACCGGGTCTACTTCTTCCCGGGCCTGCTCTATTCTATCTTCAGTAGCTTCCTCATTATAAAACATATTGACTTCTACCAAGGGAATCACCAAGGCTTCAGCCACTATTTTTAAGTCGGCGCTGGAAGGGTAAAGGGCTATCTCCTGGGATAACTGTCTTTTAGCAGCTTCTTCTTCATTTTCTTTGATACCTTCTTCAAAAACCTCACTCACTGAATTATTGAGTCTTTCCTGCAAATCTCGCAAGGCATCTTCGCTGGTCAGTAAAGCAGCAACTGTATCATCAGGAAGCTGCCGGGGCAAAACATCCTGGATTTCTGCAATTTTTTCATCAAGCTCTTCTTCAGTTTCAGAGATTGCCTCCTCAATTTCCTCATTCTCATCCAATTGCTGATCAGGTTCTTCCTCTTCAGGATCTGGATCATCTTCAATTTCTGGGAAAACAGCGCTCTGGTTTATTTTTACAATTTCATCAAAAAAAATATCTATTTCAGCCAGGGCACCTTCCAGAACCATGGGGTCATAATCATAAACATTAGATACATTACTTGCTGCTTCTTCTCGCAGTTGTTCTGTTGCAAAAGAATCCTCCGCATCTCGGGGAGCATAGATTGTCTTAGGACTTGGCCTGCCCATGGTTATATCTAAACGGGCGGGCATACTTACGAATACCAGGATCAGGTATATGGTTATAAACAACACTGCAACCAGTACAAGCTTTTGTAAGCGAACATTATCTTTAAAAGCTATAGTAAGATTAAAAATCTCATTGAGCCTGGTTTTCTTTTTCATGTCGACCCCTTCCCCTTGCTTGGTCAAAGGCCTCGTAAGCTTTAATTATACTCTGAACTAAAGGGTGCCGGACCACATCTTTATCAGTAAGATAAATAACCCCAATTCCTTCAATATCTGAAAGAATCCGAGAGGCCTCTTCCAGCCCCGAATACCGGCCGCCTGGTAAATCAACCTGGGTCACATCACCGGTCACTACTGCTTTCGAACCAAAACCTAATCTAGTTAAAAGCATTTTCATTTGTTCTGAAGTAGCATTTTGACCTTCATCAAGAATGACAAAAGAATCATCAAGGGTTCTCCCGCGCATATAGGCCAGAGGAGCAATCTCAATGATCCCTTTTTCCCTGTACTTCTGAAAAACATCCATTCCTAAAAGATCATAGAGGCCATCATATATAGGTCGCAAATAGGGATCTACTTTTTCCTGGAAATCGCCAGGTAAGAATCCCAGGTGCTCTCCTGCCTCAACTGCCGGCCTGGTTAATATCAATCTCTGGACCTGTTTTCTTTTTAGAGCATCAACAGCCATAGCCAGGGCCAGGTAAGTTTTGCCAGTACCAGCCGGGCCGATAGATAAAACAATATCATAGGAACGAATTGCTTCCAGGTACTGTTTTTGACCAATTGTCTTGGGCCTGATCTGTTTTCCACGCGGTGTCACTAATATTAAATCGCTAAAAAGTGACCTGATTGATTTTATATTACCCTGTCCAGTTAATTTTAAGGCATATTCAAATTCACGGCCTGTTAACATGTGGCCTTTGCGAATATGGGACAAGAGCTCCTGGAACATTGCAGATAGCAAATCTACATCTTCAACCTGTCCCTCAATAATTAGTTCATGTCCTTTAGGTATAAGGCGTACATCAAATTTTTCTTCAATTAAGCTGAAGTGGCGATCCTGTTTCCCCAGCAATTGTACTGCTTCATCTCCACCAGTGAGAGTTACTGTTTTAGTTGTAATATTCTCTGCCAAAAAGCAGCATTCTCCTTTCTTTCACTTTGCAAAACCTATTTTACCATTTGTTGATGATCTTAGATAGTTATAATAATTAATACTATCATTTCAGAAACCCTGTTTGCTTTCTTTCCCTTTCATGGCAAACACATATAATAATTTATTTCTCCCTGGAAAGAATGATGCAATTATTGTGCTGGTAACTTTTGAAGCAGCCCTGGAAGTAATATCATAATAACTAATAAGATGTGCTATTTAAACCTAAAGCAGGAAATAAAATCACCTTTTTACCTGATACATCATTTTTACCTGATTCATCATTAACAAAACAAATCAATTGATCAGAACCCGGGCCTCCTTTTGAACAGGGCAACACCCTGGCCGGTAATACTTTCATCCGGCCAGGGAGTCCTGCTGCCCCATGAGTGCCTCTTAGAAACAGATTAAATACTAAACCAAAACTAAAAAACCAGTACCGGTATTATTCCCGGTTTTAATTATTACCTAAAATTACTAATATTTATTTTTAATCCCATTCAATTTTATATAATTTTTCGAGACTGCCTTTTCCGCCGGCAAGAAAGCGGAGGCTTTGAAATTGCCTCATGGAAAATAAATGCAGCTAACAGGGAATCTCTACTGCTTAACAAATCCCTTAAATTATTGGAAACCGGAACTGCTGCGGTTTTTAGACTGGCTTTTTTTTCAACAGCAAAATTGTTAGATTTTTCATCGCCAGTATCATTTCTCTTTTCTAATTCCTGTTGATCATCTTCTTCTTCGCCATCATAACCGTAATCACTACTTTCTGGCCAGGATACCTTGAAAAAAGAAGGTTCACGATAACTTTTCTCAACAGGTCTTTCCGGAATTGGCCGTTCAGCCCTGAAAGACCGCCTTGGTTGTGGCTGTTTTTTCCTTGCTGCCGCTCCCAACAGTCTATTTAAAAGATTAAAGGCAATTACCAGAACAACTATAGTTATAAAACCATCCATAATATAGCCTCCTGCACTTACTTCTGATCATCTTCTTGCTCTTCCTGGCTCAACTTACCAAAGCTTTCTCTCATATCAGTATCAGCCATAACATTTTTTAGTTGATAATAATCCATTACACCTAAATTGCCTTCACGTAAAGCCTGTGATAAAGCTTTGGGTACTTCCGCTTCAGCTTCGGTCACTTTGGCTCTCATTTCCTGTACCGAGGCAATCATTTCCTGTTCTTTTGCAACAGCCATAGCGCGTCGTTCTTCCGCTTTGGCCTGGGCAATACGCTTATCTGCTTCAGCTTGATCTGTCTGCAGTTGAGCCCCAATGTTCTTCCCTACATCAACATCAGCTACGTCAATTGACAATATCTCATAAGCAGTTCCAGAATCAAGACCTTTATTCAAAACAGTATTAGATATTTTATCCGGGTTTTCTAAAACAACCTTGTGATTATCAGAAGAACCGATTGTTGTAACAATTCCTTCGCCTACCCTGGCAATAATCGTCTCTTCTCCGGCACCTCCAACCAGTCGATCAATATTGGCTCGAACCGTTACTTTAGCCCGGGCTTTAACTTCAATCCCATCTTTAGCAACTGCGGCAACTACCGGTGTTTCAATCACCTTCGGATTAACACTCATTTGAACCGCTTCCAAAACATCACGGCCAGCCAGATCTATGGCCGCGGCTCTTTCAAACTGCAAAGGTATTTCTGCTCGCTGGGCGGCGATCAAGGCATTAACAACCCGGTCAACGTTACCTCCAGCCAAAAAATGTCCTTCCAGTTTGTTTACACTTAAATCCAGCCCGGCCTTAGTGGCTTTAATTAAAGGAGCTACAATTTTAGCCGGAATTACCCTCCTTAGTCTCATCCCTATCAATGAAAATATCCCTACAGGAACACGAGCTGCCAGGGCTGATATCCAAAGGCCGAGCGGTATAAAACTAAATATGACAGCTACAAAGATAACGACAACAACAATCAGGGCAAGCAGTGGAATAATCCCTTCAATATTCATTAAACATCCTCCTCATCTATAATTAACATCACATCAATAAAATATGCTGCAACTAATAATCATGATCAACAAAAATTCAACCATAACAAAACAGATAGCGTAACACTCTATGACTCTTTACGATCATCCTTGAAGCTGTGCACAATTACCCGCACTCCTTCAACTCGATCTACAATTACGGTTTCTCCATTTGCGATATATCCACCATCGCTAACTACATCAACTCTTTTTCCATCAATTTCCACGGCACCAGAAGGACGGAGTGAAGTAATTGCCTTTCCTTTTTTTCCAATCAAATCTTTTTGATCAAGAGGGGCAACATAACCGAGATCAGCGGTTTCTTCTTCAGAAAGGATAATATGACGCAAAGCCCCCCTTCTGGCAAAAAAACGGAAAGCAAATACAGAAAAAACGGCAGCAAGCACTATTGATACAAAAAGCATAACCATTCCGGTTTGCACAGAGACAGCTGCTAAAACTATAGAGACAATGGTTGCAGTCAGTCCGGCTAGCCCGAAAAAACCAAAGCCGGGCATGATTGCTTCAACGAGCATCAATCCTATTCCAAAAGCAAATAAAATGAGCACCCAGTATTCAGCCATTCCTGCTGCAATATTACCCCCGAAATAAAGAGCAAAAGCGGTTAAACTGATAACCCCGGCTGCACCAAAACCCGCTGAAATCACCTCAAGAGCCAGGCCACCCAGCCCAATCATCAACAAAATTGTGCCTATCACCGGATTAGTAGTCCATCTAACCAGGATATCTGCAGGTCTTTGATCAATAATCCGCCATTGGGCATTTTCAAGCCCAATGGCTTCAAGAAATGAATCCTGGTCGTTAACTATCCCTTCACTGTAACCAAATTCAAGTGCTTCTCCTGCTGTTAGGGTCAACAAAACCCCTTCTTCGACCAAGCCTTCAATGGCAATATCCCGGCGGACCATGGCTGAAGCAATGCGGGGATCCCTGCCTCGCCTTTCAGCCATAGATGCCATCTCTTTCTCCCAAAAAGACAGCATTTTTTCATCAACTTCACCCAGGCCGAGATAGCTTGGCTCGGCAGCGCCGATGGTACTTCCAGGAACCATATAAATTTCATCAGCAGCAAGGGCAAGATAGGCCCCGGCAGATATGGCGCTGGGACGAACAAAAGCATAAACAGGGGGGCTAAAATCATCGATACTACGCCTGATCTCCTCAGCAGAGCGGATGAAACCTCCAGGAGTATCCAGTTCTAGAATGACAGCTTTTGCATCTATTTCTTTAGCTTCTTCTAAAGCAAAGTTCACATAATTACTGGTGCCTGGATCAATTGTGCCACTGATCTCAATTACCGCAACATTAATGCTATCCGCCTCACCACTGTTTGAAGACATAAAAATAAACAGGCCGCTAAAGAGGCAAGCCAGCCACAATAAGCTTCTTTTAGATATTGCCAAAAGCTTTCCTCCCATATCCATTAAGATTACATTTAAGCCCGGCGTCAAATCAGCCGGGCTTAAATATTAATTATTGCAGTTTATCTTCAACTAACCGCCGCACAGTATTGCCGTCGGCCCTGCCTTTAATCTGAGGCATAAGCAAACCCATCACTTTCCCCAAATCCCGCTTGCTTTCAGCCCCAGTTTTGGCAATTGCGCTTTCTACCAGGCTAGCGAGTTCTGCTTCAGTTAGCTGTTCTGGTAGATATTTTTTTAAAATTTCAATTTCTCTGTTTAAATCATCTAAAAGTTCCTTCCGGTTTGCTTTTTGATAATCAGCAAGCGATTCATGACGCTTCTTTACTTCACGGGTTAAGACCGCCAGTTCTTCTTCGGAATTAAGAGGAGCTTTTTTTGCTATGGTACTGTTTTGCAATTCAGACCTTAGCATTCGAATTACCGACAAACGGAAACGATCTTTTGATCTGGTTGCTTCTTTTTGTTCTTCAAAAAGCTGATCTGAAAGAGATTTTTCCGTCATACAAGATCCTCCTGTACAATTAACGGCGTCTTTTCCGAGCAGCATCGGCTTTCTTTTTGCGGCGCACACTCGGCTTTTCATAATGCTCCCGACGGCGGGCTTCAGATATTACACCCGCGCGAGCACATTGTTTTTTAAACCTCTTTAAAGCCTTGTCCAAGGTTTCGTTTTTACCTATTTTCACTTCTGCCATAACTTTTCCCCCCTCTCCTCAAAACCAGTACCCAGGGACTGTAATGCATAAATATTATACACCCCTGCCCTTGGCTATGGTTTGTAGCAAAGGTCTTCCGCCCAGGAGGTGGAGGTGGAGGTGAAATACAATTTGACCCGCATCAGCACCACAATTGATTACAATCCGGTAGCCCTTGTTGTCCAGTTTAAAAGCTTTAGCTATTTCATTAGCAATAGTATGCAAATGTCCAATAAGAGCTTCATCGCTTTTTTCCAGGTCCTTTAGTGATGGAATATGTTTGCGAGGGACTACCAGGATATGAACCGGAGCAGCGGGATTAATATCTTTAAATGCAATCGCCTTTTCATCTTCGTAAACAATGTCCGCATCTAGCTCTCGGTTAATTATCTTGCAGAAAACACAATCTACTGACATACTGATTCCTCCTGATTTTTATTATAACATAGCTATTTTGCCTTGAGAAGTCGAACAAAACTCTTATAAATCAAGTTAATGTATCATTCGCGATCAAAACCACTATTACCTTTTTACGGAAGAAATTTTATTTGCAAGTCACGACCCATAAAAAAAATTTAGCAGAATGAATGACTCTGTGCTATGATAGTTTTTAGTAAAGCATAACCACCAATCAATGAAATATGAGCTGTAACACAAGCAAAAAATATAAACTTGTAATTTGGTTTGATATAAGGTGGCAGTGCATTGTGGAAGTAACGATAGAAGAAGCCCTTACCCGACAAAACATAGTGTTTATAGATGTACGTTCTCCTGGCGAATATGAAGAGGCTTCCATTCCCGG
>PWMM01000175.1 GCA_003558195.1 Syntrophomonadaceae bacterium | reverse complement strand
TACTTAAGTTTTTAAGCGGAATCCGTGACATGAAGAAATTACCCGATGCAATTTATGTCGCCGATCCCAGAAAAGAAAAAATTGCCGTAGCGGAAGCGCGAAAGCTCGATATTCCGGTTATAGCGATAGTGGATACAAATTGTGATCCAGATGAAATCGACTTCTTAATCCCCGGTAATGATGATGCAATCAGGGCAGTTAAATTAATTACTTCAGTTATGGCCGATGCTGTACTTGAAGGTAAGCAAATTAGTGAACAACCGGATGCAGAAGATGAGGACGTTGAAGAAGAAAAAGAAGAAGATACTTCCGGTGAGATTGCAGGGAATGAAGAAGAGCAGGCGCAAGAAACCGCTGGTACTTCTGATTCGAACGTAGCTGGTAATGATATTACAGAGATACCAGTGGCTCAGGTAATAGAAGATACCAGTGATAATAACAAGGAAGAATTGGCAGCAGGTAACCTTGAAGTAGAAGTAACCGAAGAAGAGAAAGAAACTAAAGAGTAGCAAATCTTGCTTAAAATGTTGACCATGATTTAATAGAGGAGCGTGGATTAATGCATATTGATGCTCAGATAGTCAAGGCTTTGCGTGAAAAAACAGGTGCTGGAATGATGGATTGCAAAAAAGCCCTTGTGGAAGCCGGAGGGGATGAGGAGAAAGCGGTTAATGCCCTGCGTGAAAAAGGCCTGGCTCAGGCAGCCAAGCGGGCAGGTAAAGCAACCAACCAGGGTATCATTGATTCTTACATTCATTTAGGCGGTAAAATTGGCGTTTTAGTTGAAGTAAACTGTGAAACCGATTTTGTAGCTCGCAATGACGAATTCCGTGAATTTGTTCGCAATATTTGCCTCCAGGTAGCGGCAACCAACCCGGCTTATTTAAATAAAGAGGATGTTCCGGAAGCCATATTGGAAAACGAACGTCAGATTATTAAAGCCCAGGCTTTGAATGAAGGTAAGCCTGAAAAAGTTATTGATAAAATCGTTGAGGGACGTATAGAAAAGTTTTACAAGGAAAATTGCCTGATGGAGCAGGCTTATGTAAAAGATGAAGATCTCACTGTTAGTCAACTCCTGACTGATTTGATTGCTAAAATCGGTGAAAATATAGTAATCAGGCGCTACAGCCGCTTTGAGCTCGGAGAAGGGCTTGAAGCTGCTAATTCAGGAGGATGCAGTATTTAACCAAGGAAAAGAACACTGAAAGGTGTTCTTTTTTTTACTGTAAAACCTGGATCGCCTGTTACGGTTAAGATTTGCTTGAAGATTATCAAAGTGAGCATAAATGTAAAGATCAAAAATACAAAAAAAGCTTGTAAAAAGCCGCTAAAGTGAAACTTAAAGCAGCTTGGCGGGCAAGAACTATAGAAGCCCCGGCTTATATCAAAAGCATTATCTAATTATAAAGCACAAAGACCAGACGATAAATTGAACATCAAACCGCAGACTGGTGAGGTCGGGCGAATAAAAGGTGCACAAAGCTTTAGTCATGCAGTTAATAATTCATTTATAAGGGTGTTGATTTTAGGATCTAAGAATTGTTAGAACTTAAAATTTGATATGGAAGGGTTATCTTTGATTTTGTCGAATCAGATAATACTGGGGGGGTGCATTGGTGATACAGCCTGCATACAACCGGGTTGTTCTAAAATTAAGCGGAGAGGCGCTGGCTGGCGAACGCGAGTTTGGTATTGATCCACAGGTTATGGAGAGCATAGCCCTACAGTTGAAGGAAGTTAAAACTTATAATGTGGAAGTTGCTGTTGTTGTCGGCGGAGGTAATATTTGGCGCGGTGCCCGGGCTGGACAGGAAGGCATGGATCGTGCTACTGCTGATTACATGGGAATGCTGGCAACGGTAATTAACGCCTTAGCCCTTCAAGATGCCCTGGAAAGACATGAAGTAGATACCAGGGTGCAAACTGCGTTGCAGATGCAACAGGTAGCCGAACCCTACATCAGGCGACGAGCTTTGCGTCACCTGGAAAAGGGACGGATTGTGATTTTTGCAGGGGGGACAGGAAACCCATATTTCTCTACGGATACAACTGCAGCGCTAAGGGCAGCTGAAATCGAAGCAGAGGTGATCTTGCTGGCCAAAGGTAAAGTAGATGGGGTTTACAGTGCTGATCCCCTGGTTAACCCGGATGCTCAGCGCTTTACTGAACTGAACTATATAGAAGTGATCAATCAACATTTAGGAGTTATGGATTCTACAGCAGCTTCTCTGTGCATGGACAATAAGATTCAATTGATAGTGTTCGGGCTAAATTTTGGTAATATCAAAAAAGCAATTCTGGGAGAAAAAATAGGAACCTTGATTAGGGGTGGATAACTGATGACAGACGATATTTATGCCGATGCCGAAGTTAAAATGGATAAGGCAATCGCCGCTTTTCAGCGTGAACTTTCGACTTTACGGGCCGGAAGGGCTACACCTTCTTTACTGGATCGAATTGAGGTTGATTACTATGGGGCCTTAACTCCACTGAATCAGCTGGCTGGAGTTAGTGCCCCTGAACCGCGATTACTGGTAGTTCAGCCCTGGGATAAGCAGGCCATGCCGGAGATCGAAAAGGCAATCATGAAATCAGATCTCGGCCTGACCCCGAGTAATGATGGGAACGTGATTAGACTAACCATCCCAGAGTTAACCGAAGAGAGACGTAAAGAACTCGTCAAGTACGTGCGAAAGAAAGCTGAAGAAGGACGGGTATCGGTTCGTAACATCAGGCGAGATGCCAATGATGAGATTAAAAAAATGGAAAAAAACAGTGATATTTCAGAAGATGAAAGCAGGCGCTCGCAAGACAGCATCCAGGAACTAACCAATGAAAAAATCGAGGAAATTGATAAAATTTTAGAAGCCAAAGAAACTGAAATGATGGAAGTATAAAGGGGC
>PWMM01000203.1 GCA_003558195.1 Syntrophomonadaceae bacterium | reverse complement strand
CGCTGGAGCTGGAGGGAGTTCTCAGCGCTTCCTTTTGGAAGAAAGGGCTCATGGTTGTCTCTTATCATACCCGGCAAACTGATCTGGCCTTGATCTGCCGGCGGCTGGCGGACACATGCCAGTGCCAGGTTGAAAAAGCATACATATCTAACCCCCTGTCCATTTTGCTTGAAGGAACCCAGGGAAAAGTTTTTCTTACTGCCGGGCTTTTCCTGCTAATGGGTGTTTTGCTGCGAAATATTTCTCCATCGCTCAGTATTTCTTCCTACCTGGTGGCAATTTTCACCGGAGGTGTGCCGATAACCCGGGCAGCCTGGGTCGGTATCAGGCAAAAGACAATCAATTTCAACATCCTGGTCCTGGTGGCCCTGGCGGCGGCTGTTTTGTCTGGGTATTACCTGGCTGCCGCCGAGGTTGCCTTCCTGATGTCACTTGGCGTGCTTCTGGAAGAATATACGATCAAACGAAGCTTCGAAACATCTTCATCGCTGCTGCAGTTTTTACCGCGCTATGCGCTTGTTAAACGAGATGACAAAGAACTTCGGCTTTCTCCCCGTGAGGTAAAAGCAAATGACCTTGTCCTTGTTGCTCCTGGGCAAAGGGCACCTGTTGATGGTACTGTCGTTAAAGGACGATCATGGATGGACCAGTCAGCGCTAACCGGTGAAAATGCGCCGGAGGAGAAATTGCCCGGCAGTTCGGTTTTGAGCGGTAGTTTGAATTTGTCAGGACTACTGGAAATAAAGGCTAAAAAAGTGGGAGAGGAGACCAGTATATCCCAGACGGCTTCTCTCCTGGATCAATACCTGGAAGAGAGGACTGATTTTTCGAGGTTGATAGACCGGGTTGCTGCCTATCTTTTACCCGTGGTATTGGTGCTGGCTCTCATTGGTTTGGGTGTAACAGGACAGGTAACTGTTGCGGTGACAATTCTGATCGGAGCCTGCCCCTGTGCCCTGGTGATGGCTACTCCTGCTGTTACCCGGGCGGGAATTTCCAATGCTTCTTTAAAAGGGATTTTCATTAAGGGCGGACGTTACCTGGAAAAGCTGGCTGACATTGATTGCATAGCGCTTGATAAAACCGGTACGTTAACTACCTCAAGCCATAAGCTGGAAAAAATTTATCCCTATCCACCCTGGAATGAAAAAGAGCTGCTTTCACTGGCATCTACTGCGGAAAAATATTCCGATCACCCCTTGGCCAGGGCGATCAAAGAGGCGGAAGAAATTCAAGGAATTGATCCGGGGCGGGTTGAGGATTTTGCCACTGTTACGGGAGGTGGCATAACAGCAACCGTCGGATCTAAGAAGGTGGAGATCAGAAGCGCTTTTTCAGAAGAAGGTGGCCTACTGAAAGATATTGAGGTCCCAAAGGGCTCTACTCCGGTGGTTTTAAAAGTTAATGGCGAAAAAGCCGGGCTGTTTTTTCTGATCGGAGAAAGCAAGGAAGAAGCCAGGGAAGCTATAGCCGAAATGAAAAACTACGGTATTTCAGAGTCGGTCATTGTATCTGGCGACTCAGAAGATGCAACTGCCCTGTTGGCTGATGAACTTGGGATAAAGAAATACTATGCCGGCCTTATGCCTGAAGAAAAGGTACAAGTTATTAAAGATCTAAAGCAGCAAGGATACACAGTAGCCATGGTTGGAGACGGTATCAATGATGCCCCCGCCCTGGCTGTTTCCGATCTAGGGATAGCCATGGGGCTTAAGGGCACAGACCTGGCTGTAGATACTTCACCGGTTGTTCTTTTATCCGATAACCTGACCAAATTACCCGAACTCTTTAATCTGGGGAAAAAAGGAGCCACCTTGATCAGGCAGAATATTGTTTTCGCCTGCCTGGTGATAGTGTTTTTAGTGATTTTTGCTTTTATGGAATATGTTGGTCCTGCTGCCGGCGCATTGCTGCATAAGGGTAGCGCCATTGCTGTGATTTTAAATGCCATGCGGTTAATTTATTTTAAAAGATAAGAGCGGCTTTTTATTAAAGGAGTTTGTTTTTACGAGTTTTTTATTTAATATACTTCAGGTTTATATTAAAAGGCATACCGGAAAAAAGTAAGTTGTTGCACTCTCTGTTGTACCAGGAAACCACGATTAAAGCACATTATTAAAAAACCGCGCTTTACGCGGTTTTTATGGTGCGCCTGGCAGGAATCGAACCTGCGGCACCCGGATTAGGAATCCGGTGCTCTATCCCCTGAGCTACAGGCGCCCGGTATTAGTTTGCCCTATTTTTAAAGTTATTTCGGGGGTCGGTGTTGCCCCTACTGATCTTTATTCTCCTGTTTTTGTGACCACTTTGCGCCGTTCCATACTCTTCTATTGGCATTTTTGTGCACATTGTGTTTATCATGCTGTTTTCCCTAACTTATTATAGCTTGAACAATATTCAGGGGCAATAGTCAACTTGGAAAATATTATTGTAAAGTGCCTGCTGAAAGCTTAGAATGGCAAAAATAATGAAGGATATAAAACCTGGGATCTAAAAAAGATACCAGGTAATAACGTAGGAGTTGGATATTTAGATGATTGTATATAACTCGAAATTAGTAATTTTAATAAAGTAAATACCGGTGAGAGGAATTAATCAGGTTTTAGCGTATATATAGCTTATTTATAATGTAAGTTTTATTACTCTTTTAAGTTAATGATCAGTAAAGAAGGCTTACAAAATACTGCTAAAAAATGATAGTAAAAGGCTTTCAAATTAGTTGACAGTGGTTAAGCCATATGTAATAATTATTAGGTGCGAATAGCTTCGCTTTTATTTTAACTCGATTAGTTATTAATTTCACAATATTCTGTGCAAATAGCTTGCTGTTCATAACAAAACCTAAACTAATTATTAAAGGAGCTAGTTGTTTTGAACGAAATGCAGTATAAAAAGTGCCAGGAAGAAATAACCCGCTGTACTCGTCTT
>PWMM01000076.1 GCA_003558195.1 Syntrophomonadaceae bacterium | reverse complement strand
TTACCATAAACATTAATATGCACAGGTCTGCTATTTTCTGACAATGCGCTGATTGCAAAAGAAGCTTTACTAATTGTTAAATATAGCCCCTGTGATTTGTACCAAATTTTGAAACGCACTTCATGCCATTTTTCAGGCAATACCGGGTTGAAACATAATTCGTTCTCGGAGGCCTTAATACCGGCAAAACCAAAAGCGATAATCTGCCAGGCAGCCCCGCAGGAAGCGGTATGAATGCCTCCGATAAAAGTGCCCCCGCTATAAGCTTTGTTGGTATCGAGCAAGTCGATGAGGCAGGAACGCAGGAAGTACTTATACGCCTGCTCGGTATAACCGGTCCTGGCTGCCACAATGGCATGAACCGCCGGGCTGAGTGAAGAACCGTGTTGGCAACGGGGTTCATAATAATCATAATTTTGCCTGGCAGTATCAACTGGAAAGAAATTATGCAGGGCCAGCAGCTGAATTACATCGGCCTGCTTAATCACCTGGGTATGAACTGCGACCCCGTTAGGCCAACCCCAGTATTCAGCTTTATCGATCAACCTTTCTTCCAGCTTGCCGGGGAACACATCTTCAAGTTCAAAATAACCTCTGAACTGCTCAATAACTCTACTTTCCGGATCAGGCTGGGGCAGGTAAAGCAGTTCCGCCATTTCTTCCCACCGGTTATAATCATCATCCCCCATAGCCAGCTGGTTTAGCAGTTCTTCCAACCGGGCAGGATTATCTTTTTTTAAGCGATCATAAATATCCAGGGCCGTTTGCAGGCTAAAACAGGCCTGGTAGTTGGAAAAAGCGTTGTTATCTACATTCTCATGGTATTCATCGGGGCCAAGAACCCTGATCAGCTCATAGCGGTTTTTGCTCTTTTTAAAAAAAGCAAATGAATAAAGAAACCGGGCTACTTCAAAGACTATTTCTGCCCCATAACTTTCAATAAAATCCCAATCTCCGCTGACCTTGTAGTAACACCAAATCGCATAAACCAGATCAGGCGAGATGTGCATCTGCCAATCGTTAAAATGATTGCGGATTTTACGGCCACTTAAAACATCGGTGAAGAAAAAGGAGGGGCAGAGTTCATCGCCAGTTTTTCCGCTGACCCAGGCAAAAAAAGCGCCCTCGTAACCTAACTTTTTGGCCTTTCTCCTGGCCCCGTCCAGGGTTTTGTAACGGTAAGTCAAGATATTCCTGGCCACTTCAGGCATGGTATAAAAGTACATGGGCAGGTTAAATATTTCCTGGTCCCAAAATGCAGAACCCTGGTATGCCTGGCAGGAAAGGCCCCTTGCCCCGATCGGCAGGCTGTCACTGTGAAAAGGAGTGGCTATAATGTTATGGTAAAGGTTGAACCGTATAACTGCCTGGGAAAGCAGGTCTCCATCAATGACAATATCAATTTTTTCCCATATTCTATCCCAGTACGGTATATGCTCGGACTTTAAGCGTTCATAACCTTTATGTAAAGCTTTTTCTAGGCTCTCATGGGCTGCTTTTTTTGGGTCCGGATGATCATTGCTGCTGTAAACCGCCATTATTTTATCCAGGACAATGGTTTCCCCGGCCTGGAGTTCAAAAATAACCTTCCTGATAATGGTCACGCTATCTTCCCTGGTTTCCCGGGATAAAGGAATAGCCCCGCTCACAGTATGTCCCTCCAAAACGGCTACCCTGGTCCCCAGTTCGCCGGTCCTGGCTGTCACCGAAAGGAAGTCGGCCCCGCTTTCAAAAAGGTAATCATTAAGGTGCCTGCCGTTTAAATCCCAGACTCTGCCGTCTATCCCGGTCCATATTTCAAGTCGGCATGATTCAAGCGCTGTTACCTGGTAGCGTAAAGGGATCACATGTAAGTCTGCATAACTGGCAAACTGTTCTGTCTTGATCAATAGTTGCTTGCCCTTTTGGCTTTGCCAGCAGTTTTCCAGGCTCAAGATCCCTGATTTGAGATCCAGACTGCGTTGGTAATACGGTTTTCCCGTATCAGTTGAAATAGCAGGCATGCAGTTGGTCGACACTTCCTCACCATCAACCTTGAGCAGGGTAAAGAGGGCATTTGGCACATTGCACAGTTCGGTCCACTTACCGTCGGCGTTATCATAAGTATCAGTAACAAAACAACCGACATAGCGGTCTTTACGCCACTCCGGAAAGGTACCCCGGTAGCCCAGGTAGCCGTTGCCGGTAAGAAAATTACTTCCGGCAGCTACCAGGTGTTCTTCGGCAAATTTATGTTCAATTATCTCCCAGCCACTTTCAGTAGACAGGTTTTCGTTAATTATCATTCAGCCACTTTTTCCTCGTTCAAGGGATGTCTTTTTAAATTTATTTCCGGTAAGGGATAATGCTCCTTGATCTTAGTTTTATTAATTACAGGGTTTAGAGGATTGGCATCAATAGTAAATTCTATCTCGCTGTACCCGTCCTGCCGGTAAGCAAAGGTGCTCCCGTCATCCAAATAAAGACGGTAGGCCCCTTCCTTTCCGGCGTAACAGTGCATGGTCAGATTTCGCCCGGTTTGACCGGCATTGACAGCTCCGTCAATGGAATCATGGGGTAAAATTGTCCCGGCCTTGATAAAAAGGGGCAAAACCTCTAAAGGCGCTTCGCAAACTATCTCTCTACCGCCCCGGCATGCTTCACCGCTCCAGTAGTCATGCCATAGTCCTTCCGGGAGATAAACAAGCCTGCGGTCTATCCCGGGCCTGAGCACCGGGCAGGCCATAACTCCCTCTCCAAGCAGAAACTGGTCATTAATGTTATAGGTGCGGGGATCGTTTTGGTAATGATAAAAAAGGGGGCGGATGGGAGGAGCCCCTGTTTGAGCGCTTTCCCGCATCAAGTTGTAATAATAGGTTAAAAACCGGTAGCGCAGGCGAATATAGTTCCGAATTATCTCAAGGATTTCAGCAGGATATTCCCAGGGTTCCT
>PWMM01000271.1 GCA_003558195.1 Syntrophomonadaceae bacterium | reverse complement strand
GGCTCGATTTCAAATGGTGGGACACATTAACCATACTGCTGGTGAGCTTCCCCGGGTTTGTCGTTATGATCAGTGGGCAGAATACTTTTTTATTTATCGGGCTGTATGCTTTTTCTTTCGGGCTGTTGATGAGAGGACATGATTTTTCCGCCGGCGCTTTATTGGGTCTCGGTGCTTTAAAGCCTCAACTTTTCTTGTTTTTGCCGGTAGTCCTGCTATTTCAAAAGAAATGGCATGCGCTTATGGGGTTTGCGGCGGGTTCTTTATCGGTCCTTTTATTTTCGGCTGCAATGATTGGCCCCGGCGGCCTTATCGAATATTTTCAACTTTTTACAACTGACGTATACTCCTACGGCATCCAGATTCAGGCTGATAAAATGCACTCCTTTCCTGCCTTTGTTCGCCTTTTATTTGGCTTAGAGATCAATCCAACCTACTTGGCTTTATTTACGGCCCTGGCTTTAACGGCAGTGTTCGCTTACCTGAGTTTAAAAAGGGGTTACGAATTCGAAGTATCAAGCTTATATTCTCTGGCAATTTTAGGCACAATCATTATTAATCCCCATCTATTTCACTACGACCTGGCCCTCCTCCTGCTGCCTTTTTTGTTTATTTATTCCTGGACCAGAAGAAACGAACTAAGTTATATTTTATCAAGGAATTTACGTCTGGCCCTGGTATTATTATTTGCCTATTTGTGGCTCGGTTTTCTTTTTATTGAGATGATCAAGGTTCAAGTATCGGTATTGTTGATTATTTATCTGTTTGTGCTCATTTTGAATAAAAGAAAATCGTCTTGACCTGTCCGTCAAATTGAGTGGTCCTTTAGTGAGGTTCCAGCAATTAATTAAATCAAATTTATATCAAGGGTCCTGCTCAAGGTGAATATGAAACAGTTGATAAAAAAAGTATTAAATAAAATTTATTCATTGTTAACCCGGCAAAGGGTGGTGGTTTACAGCCGGGCCCTTCTTTTTGCGATCATTATTTTTTTCAGCCTGGGCATCTTGAGCAGTCACATAGATACAGAAGAGTTTAAAAAGGGCGATTTTCGTGCTTTTTATACCGCCGGTATCATCGTGAATGAAACCAACAACCTGAACAGCATGGAGCTGTATAATCTGGAAAGGCAAACCAGCGTTCAGAGGGAATATAAGATGATCGAAGCAGGTGCCATACCAACGATTTATCTGAATCCTCCGCTCTATGCCTGGCTCATGGTCCCGTTTACTGCAATGCCATATCCTTCAGCTTTAGCTGTTTGGCGCCTGATAAATGTCATGGTCGCCCTTCTGGCAGTAGTCATATTAACCAAGCAGTTGAAGCTGGATTTAAAATGGTGGGATGCCTTCGTCATTTTTATTGCCAGTTATTCCGCCGTTTCCGTTATTTTTTTAGGGCAGAATACATTTTTGTTCCTGGGCCTGTATGCTTTTGCGCTTTTGCTTTTAAATAAAGGCCGTGATTTTGCAGCCGGCTTTATCTTAGGGCTCGGAGCTTTAAAGCCCCAGCTGTTTATATTTTTACCCGTCGTATTGCTGTTTCAGAAAAAAGGGAGCCTGCTTCTGGGCTTTGTGTCGGGCGTTTTAGTGATCATTTCAGCATCATTTTACCTGGTTGGGCTGGAGGGCATTGCTGCTTATGGTGAGCTGATTACTGATCGTTTTTATTTGCAGGTTATTCACGCCCAGGTTCAAAAAATGCACTCCTTTCCTGCTTTTATCCGCTTGATGATGGGAACAGAGATCAACGCAACTTATTTGGCGCTGACTGCATTTTTAGTTTTATCCCTGGTTCTTGGTTACTATAGTTTAAGGAAAAGCCTCAGGCTGCAAAAACCGGGTTTGCTGGCTTTATCGATTTTAGGATCGCTGATCATTGCGCCCCATTTGTTTCACTATGATCTAGTCCTGCTGCTCCTGCCCTTCCTTGCGATCTACGCCTGGACCGGGGATAATTATCCAGGCTATCGCCAGGCCAGAAATTACCGGCTTTTGCTTTTAGCCCTTTATTTATACCTGTGGGCCAGTCATTTTACTGTTGCCCTGGCGCCGGTCCAGTTTTCGCTGCTTATGATGGTCTGTTTATTCTTGGTCACCTTGAAGCAGGGAATTAACGACAACCCTGCCGGTTTTGTTTATCAACAAAAATAAAGAGTAACAAGCTTTTAATAGTTTGTTTATTTCAGGCAGCATATCCTCTGGAGCCTATGAATATTTATACTTAAGTAGTAGAAAAGAGTAGACTTTTCGGTGATGTTAAAATTGTTAATCCAAAATAAAATAATTGTACTGTGTTCTTAATATAGTGGGTTTTCTGCATTTGTTTTTTTCTGGCAGAATGGTTTACGTTTCTACAAGGAGGTGCTTGCGAGGAGGTTAAATAAGGCTGGGATTACCGATTTTGTTTGTCGGAAATAATTAATAAGCCTGTAAAAATGGGTCAATCTAAAGGAGGACTTATTAAGATGAAACTTTTGAAGAGGCTGTTCATGGAAGAGGAAGGGGTAACCCTGATTGAGTACGCTTTAATAGCTGCTTTGATTGCGGTTGTGGCCATAGTAGCACTTCAGTTCGCTGGAACACAGATTAGATCAATGTTTAGTTATATTGCTGGAGAGATACAGGATGCCATGTAAGAATATTTAAATCTTACAATTAAATACCCTCCCCTTACCTGATAATATTAAACAAAGGGTTGGGGGAGGTCATATCTCATATGTTTTTTTATAAAAAATGACGATTAATCACTTAATAGGAGTTAATTAGAAATTATTCAATTTATCTAAAGGCACTTAGTGCATTTACAGAGAGCATTTTTGTTTCGAAATATTTGGCAGAAGGAGGACAATTTGAAAATGGAGCTATTAAAAAGGCTGTTCGGTGAGGAGGTTGGGGTAACTCTAATTGAGTATGCATTATTAGCCGGACTAATTGCGAT
>PWMM01000328.1 GCA_003558195.1 Syntrophomonadaceae bacterium | reverse complement strand
GGTTTTGTTTTTTTGTTAATCGGAATCCCGGCCGGCTTGATGGTCGGCTCAACTTTTTTTATCGCCGCTGCATCAATTGCAGGAGTCCCGGTCAGCAGGATATCCAAAAATCTACTGAGCTTCCTCTTAGTGGCAATCGGGGTGAACCTGGCCGGAACTATTACACCTGAAACTATTCAGACCATGGCAAGAATAGAATTCCTTTTACCAATATTAATTGCAACAACCACCATGTTTATAAGTTCTTTTGCCATAGCGGCGGTAATATACCGTATGACCGAATGGGATTTTCCTACCAGCTTCCTGGCTGCAGCCCCGGGCGGTTTTTCCGTCATGACTGCGCTGGCCATTAAGTACGATCTTGATCCTTTTAAGGTTTCCATGGTTCATCTATGCCGCCTTTTGGCTATCAAAATGTTCGTTCCCCTAACTTTTTTGTTTTTAAGTAGTTTGAGCTAATCAATAATTTTAAGCTGACAGGGCTTAAAAAAGCTTTGCTATAAATGAAAACTAAAAGCAGACGCTTAAAACTAGCTACTCTTGGATTCGTTTGTTTGAATTTTTACTCTTATTGCCCCGGGCAGGATTTTAAAGGCTGCATCGAGAAAACAAGAACGGATATTAGCAAGGCAGCAAGGGCCCAGGGCAAAAACGGGGCAATTAAGGAAGTAAAGGTATTTTAGATCTGCGCTGGTTTGCAGGAAAACCTCAAGACAATTGAATGGAGGGAAGAATTTGCAGGAACAAACCGAAAAAATTTTATCAAGTTTTGCAGGAAACGCCAACGAAGTAATCCCCATGTTACAAGCGGTTCAGAATAAAATGGGTTTCCTGTCGGAAGAAGCAATCCGGGATATTGCCGATTATACCGGCCTGCCGGAAAGCAAAGTTTATGGCACCGCCACTTTCTATTCCCAGTTCTATTTCAGTCGGCGCGGTGATCGATCCGTAAAGGTATGCCTGGGAACGGCATGCCATGTCCGGGGCGGCATGCAAGTAATGGATGCTTTAGAACGTGAAATGGGGATCAAGGCCGGGGATACTACACCAGACTACAAGTTCAGCTTAGAACGGGTGAACTGTGTCGGATCCTGTGCCCTGGCTCCGGTAGTCATGGTTGATGACGATGTTTTCGGGCGGCTTGAGCCGAAACAGGCAAAGGAGGTTTTAGAAAAAAGTGATCCAGAAGTTTGATGTAATTGAAAAGGAAGCCTTAGAAACTCTAGAAAGAGAGCAGAATAGCGACATCCCTCAGATATATGTAGGCTGTGCTACCTGCGGTAACGCTACTGGAGCCCAATCAGTAGTTCAGACAATCAACGCTAAATTAAAGAAAGAGAATATCAAGGCTGATATTAAAGAAGTAGGATGTATCGGCATGTGTTATGCCGAAGTCCTTTTAGATGTAATCAAGCCAGGCCAGCCACGTATTTCTTACCAGGGTGTAACTCCTGAAACAGCAGAAGAAATAGTCGACAGCTATCTTGTTAAAGGCGACCACCGCCCTGATTTAGCACTCGGGTTCTTCGGTGAAGGCGGACCTGAAGACGTAGAGCGAATCGACACCGGGGACGTTTTTAAAAACCAGCAGCGTGTAATCTTAAAAAATTGTGGAATAATCGACCCCGAAAATATCAATGAATACATTGCCCACGGCGGATACAAGGGTTTGGCCGAAGCCCTGGCAATGAAGCAAGAGGATATTATTAACGTCCTTAAAGATTCAGGCTTGCGCGGGCGGGGTGGGGCAGGTTTTCCAGCCGGACGTAAGTGGGAATCCTGTTTAAAGCCCCAGGCTGATCAAAAATACGTTATATGTAATGCTGACGAAGGTGACCCCGGGGCCTTCATGGACCGTTCGGTTTTAGAAGGAGATCCCCACTCAGTAATTGAAGGCATGATCATTGCCGGCTATACCATCGGTTCTTCGAAAGGCTATTTTTACGTGCGCGCTGAATATCCCTTAGCTATAAAACGCCTGCGCAAAGCTATCGCTCAAGCCAAAGAGAAAAACCTGCTCGGTGATAACATTCTTGGTACCGGTTTTAATTTTGACCTGGAAATATTCCAGGGTGCAGGTGCTTTTGTCTGCGGTGAGTCAACAGCCCTGGTCATGTCAATCGAAGGAAACCGTGGCTGGCCCAAACCGCTGCCGCGTCCCAGAACCACCGAGGAGGGCCTGTGGGGCAAGCCTACCCTTTTAAATAATGTAAAAACCTTTTCAGTTGTGCCCCAGATTTTAAGTAAGGGAGCCGATTGGTTTAAGAGTATCGGCACAGAAGGCAGTCCCGGCACAGCCGTTTTTGCCCTGACCGGTAAAATCAACCGCAGTGGATTGATTGAAGTGCCCATGGGTATTGAATTGAAGAAAATAATCTATGAAATTGGCGGCGGCATTTTAGACGATAAAAAGTTCAAGGCTGTGCAAACCGGTGGACCTTCCGGCGGATGCCTGCCCGAGGATAAACTGCATCTGGCAGTCGATTTCGACACCCTGATTGAAGCGGGCTCCATGATGGGCTCAGGCGGTATGGTTGTTATCGACGAATCGACCTGCATGGTCGACGTGGCCCGTTACTTCCTTGACTTTACTTTCGAAGAATCCTGCGGCCAGTGTGTCCCCTGTCGCCAGGGCACCCAGCAGATGCTCGAAGTGTTGAATGACATTTGCGAAGGTCGAGGCCGCGAGGGTGACATTGAGCACCTCCTTGAACTGGGAGACTCAATCATTAAAGGCTCTATCTGTGGGCTGGGGCAAACAGCACCCAACCCGGTTTTGAGTACAGTAGAGTACTTCCGGGATGAATATGAAGCCCATATTAAAGATCACGCCTGCCCGGCCCTGGTCTGTAAAGACCTGATCGTTTTCCAGATTGATGAAGAGAAATGTACCGCCTGCGGGCGCTGCCGAAAAGCTTGCCCGGTAGAGGCAATTAGCGGCGAAAAGAAAGTGCC
>PWMM01000037.1 GCA_003558195.1 Syntrophomonadaceae bacterium | reverse complement strand
CATAGATGGCGACTGAGAGCACAAAATGCCAGCCCTGCAAAGGTCCCACCGCACCTAAAAGTTTGACATCGCCCCCTCCCATTCCTCCCAGGGCGAACGGGATGAAAAATATAGCAATCCCCACGATAAGACCCAAAAGACTGAACCATAGACCGCTAAAGCCCTCAATAATAGTATAGAACATTATACCACACATTATCGCCGGAAAGGTAAGAAAATTTGGGATTCTATTCTTAGTCAGGTCAAAAAACAAAACAACCCCGATTAGGGCTATTAAAATAAAGTCATTTATATGATAAATTGATAAGGACAAGCTTGTTCACTCCGCTAGTTTACAAAGATTAGTTCTCGGCATTCTAACCTTGTATCGGTTGAAAAACAAAGGTGCTTGTTGATTATTTGAGTTACTCTAAAAATGTTAAAAATATTAATTATAGTTTTCATTATTATATCATTGACTAAGCAAATAAGCATCTTCAAGATCATTTGCAAGCGATTCGTAGAAATTTTTAACCTGTTCACCAGCTATAGTAAGAGCAACCACTACAGCCATGGCAATCAGGGCAGCTATTAAGCCATATTCAATCAATGTTACCCCCTGTTCTTCCCTGTAGAGCTTTGAAATGAGTTTCATCGAATTATGGCCTCCTTCGGGTTTATGCCCATTTAAAAAAGGATGTTTGTAGTGCCATGTAAATCCATAGGACTTCATAAAGCTGATACCCTGTATAACTTATCTTTACAGCACATTATAGCCTTCCTTGCCTCATTTAATCAGGGAAACCCCCTGCCCTAAAAGAGCAGGGGGGTTACAAGTTAATTACCAAGTCCACTCTTTAAAGTCCAAGGTTTAAAGCATCCCTGATATTTTGGAATATCTTTTCAATATTTTCACCCACAGTAATAATTATGGCGATTGCTACCACCGAAATTAATGCTGCAATCAAGGCATACTCAATCAGCGTTACCCCTTCCTCTTCATTGAAAAGCCTCTTCAAAAGTTTCATCTTATAAATTCCTCCTTTAATTTTGGCTCTTTCATTAAGAGCTTTAATTCCCTTTCCTGCTAAGCTTGACCATATCTTTCTTTTCTCCTTGTTCAGCACCTCCCCGCCTGCTACTTTCTTAATGGACTATAAATCTAGAAAATATACAAGTAACTTATGATAAAGTCATTATAAAAGATTTAATTGCTTTTAACATCACCAAATAGTCTACAATTTACTACTACTAAAGTATTAATTAAGCTTAAATAAAACTGCATCTTTAACTATCTAACCTCAATCTTATCTTAGCTTTGTATAAATTATCGCTGTATTATCTTCATACTGCATTTGCCATTCCGGGTGCAGGTCTAGATAATAGACAAGGTTTTCGTTACTGGAAAGTAAAAACGTCCGTATTTTATATTTATCGATAATAGTTTCAGGCTTTTCTTGCAACCATGCTAAGTTAGCATAATCTTGAATGACGCCATGCCTTATAAACACATCCGCCCGGGCATCGATAAAAACCTCAATATTCTTATAAAGCAAGTAACCCCCACAAAGGTAGCTGTTGAACAATCGATCAGTCATGGACGGGTTCTCATATAAAAACTCAACTGCTTCAAAGGGAATAATATTTGAGACAGTATCGCTTAAGGTAGGGTTTGCTTGCAGGTACTCAACAAACCGCAGCGGTTTACCGCTTTGGGGATCAGTTTCCAGGGGGAAAAGGGCATAGCCTGTTGTTAAAGAAGTAAAGAACAGCACTAAAACTAAAATTAAATAGACCGGCCGCAGGAATCGTGGTTCTCTGCTCGTTTCTGTCGTAAAGGAAGCAAAAAAGGGTGCTAAAAGAAGCATAACGTAGGCAATAGCTCTTGCGGTTGTCATAGCATAAAGCAGCGCCGCCCAAAACCAAAACAGAATCATTATTTTATCGCGATCGTAAACCCTGTTGTCCAGATCGTCTTTTAAGCGGTAAGCTCCAACTAGTGCGACTATAAACAGAACTCCATAAAGCATCAGCACCCCGAGGCTATTAAAATCAGGAGCCCTCCATTCGGCAATAAGTGGTGTCCCTGGAGTCAAAAAATCAGCAAAAGAGATATCCCATACACCAAGCCCGTAGGGATTAATCAAGGTAGCCAGGAAGGCTAATATGACTACTGGCCACAGCTTTCTGTCTTTATAGAAAATGGTCCCCACCAGGGCTTCAACAAAAAGGATGGCCATCCCGAACCTGATGCTGGTTTGCACGTTCACCCACAGCAGCATAATCAGCGGGATTGTATAAATCCACTTGCTGTCCCGCTTGAACCGAAGCAGGTACATGATGGCCGCTATGAAAGGGAAGGTATAAATATAGGCTCTAGGAGCAATAGAAAGAATTACAAGCAGGTTGATACTTACTGTAAATAGAAGAATAGAAAAAGAAGAATCATGATACTTTTTGCACATCAAATAAAGAAAGTAACCCGCAGCCAGGGTGGGGATAAAGATAATCAGGGCTATTCCCAGATAGCCCATCGATTGATCGGCCAGATACATCAACCAGCAGAAAAGCCAGGAATTTGAAGACCACTGCTCACCCGCCACCGTCCAGGAAAAGACATCGACATGAGGCACCGCCCGATTAATGTTGATCCACTCCCCCACCCCGATAGACCAGAGCGGGTCGCTGTCCATGTGGAAATTAAACGCAAACTTAAAAATCAATGCACTGGTGACCACCATAAGAGGCAGCAGAATAAATATTAGTTTATCTGTTTTGCTTTGAACAGTATTTACTGATACTTGTGTTTCATCTGATGCGTTGATTGAATTATTGGTCCGATGAATCATAATGTACCTCACATTTAATAAGAGATAATACCTAACCTGGACGAGCCAGCTCCATAAAAGTTGGGTTTTAAAATGAGCCCTTCTAAACCCAGTGTAGATCGGCGTTTCCGGGATCGCTAAAAAAAGTCTTGCCAAATTTGCGCAGAATT
>PWMM01000149.1 GCA_003558195.1 Syntrophomonadaceae bacterium | reverse complement strand
TGTCTTGATTACCTTGCCGGGAAGGAATTGCCCGGTATAGCCGCTTTAGTATCTTAATTGTAATTTTCTTGTTTTTTTGGCAAAAAGTTGTTGGTTGCTGGTTTTTAGTTGTTGGTAAAAAGACAGTTACGTTTTTTTTAATCGAACAGTTTTATCTTTTCGTGTTTGCTGTCATTGATCTGATTCGTTGGCCGTCCACCAGCAACCAGCAACTAACAACTAACAACGACTTTTCCGGCTTGTCCGGGTTATGGAAATAATAACAGATTTTTATGCTTAAACTTCAATTTTGGGGATCATATCATAGGACTGGTTATTCAGGATGGGAAACAGGATTAAAATAGCCGCTAATATTATGGACTCGGACCTTGCCCGTATAGCGGAGCAGGTTGAACAGTTACAGGAGGCGGGGGCCGATCTGCTTCATATGGACGTGATGGACGGACATTATGTTCCGGCTTTTGTGGGCGGGCCGCGCATGCTTAAAGCCATTAAACGCGTATCCGACATACCCGTTGATGTGCATCTGATGGTATCTAATCCCGATCAGGCGGTTGATTGGTTTCTTGATGCGGGGGCCGATATAGTGATGTTCCACTATGAGGCGGCCCAGGATGTGGAGGCGGTGCTCGATAAAATTCATTCCTTCGGCGCAAAGGCCGGGGTTGCACTGTGTCCGGATGTGAAACCGGAGGCTGTCACTGGATTTGCCCGTCAGCTTGATTGCATAATTGCAATGACGGTCAATCCGGGCAGCAGCGGCCAGAAGTTTATGGAGTCCGGATGCTACAAGATACCTGAGCTGCGGGAATTATGTCGTGAAGATGTGGATATTTACGTCGACGGCGGGATGAATATCGATACTATTAAAATTGCAGCGGGTTATGGAGCAAACGTTTTTGCTATGGCCTCTGCTATTTTCGGTGCCGAAAAGCCTTTCAAAGAGACGATACCGGTGTTGAGAGATGCCGCTGAAGCCGGGGCGGCAACCGTTTGATTATAGCCTTATTTTTATAATTTATTTTTTACGACCGAGGGTGAAGCAAATGAGGTTCTTCCGCAAGAAAAAGCCGGTCCCTGACGGCGTGTTCATGAAGTGTGATGGATGCAGCGAAATGGTTTACCGTAAAAATGTCGAAGAACGGCTCTGGGTCTGCCCCGAATGTAATTACCATTTTCGCATTACTGTCAATGATAGAATAAATATGCATCTGGATGAGGGGAGTTTTAAAGAAATTGATGCGGAAATAACCACTAACGACCCGCTTAATTTCGTGTCAGGGGACGCTTATTCGGATAAGCTGAAATCCGATTACGAAAAGACAGGATTGAAGGAAGCTATCGTTTGCGGAGAAGCCCGAATTGAAGGTATAGAGATAGTTTTTGCATCTATGGATTTCCGGTTCAGAGGGGGGAGTATGGGCTGTGTTGTCGGCGAGAAACTGACTCGCGCTGCGGAACTGGCCGCGGAAAAAGCCTATCCGCTGGTTACCGTATCGAGTTCCGGTGGTGCAAGGATGCAGGAAGGGGCTTTGAGTCTCATGCAAATGGCTAAAACATGTGCCGCCTTGCAAAAACTTAACAGCCTGACAATCCCCTATATCAGTGTGATGACCCACCCGACTACCGGTGGTGTAACGGCGAGTTGGGCTTCAATGGGAGATGTGATCCTGGCCGAGCCCAAAGCTATGATCGGGTTCGCAGGCAGAAGGGTGATTGAACAGACGGTTAAGGAGGAATTGCCGGAGGGATTCCAAACTTCAGAGTTTCTGCTTCAGCACGGCTTCTTAGATAAAATAGTCGACCGTAAAGACATGAAGCTTACACTCGCCTCGCTGATCCGATATCTGCAATAGGCGCTTAAAAGCCACAATCCTCA
Organism: Syntrophomonadaceae bacterium; assembly: GCA_003558195.1. Taxonomy (GTDB): domain Bacteria; phylum Bacillota; class Dethiobacteria; order DTU022; family DTU022; genus B1SED10-74M. The sequence goes on along the minus strand of PWMM01000149.1, from coordinate 1,102 downwards.
ACAAAATGAGGATGTACGAAAAAAGAAAAATATCCTTATCGCCTTGGAAATGCATAGCAACTTCTCAACACTACTCCGATGAATAAAACAAACATATCATTATTATTATGCCTCGTCCTTTTCGGTTTTATCTTTAACGGCTGCCGTGATGACGAGCCGGCGGTGGCTTCGGGGGAGGACAAGTACTATGAACGTGTCATTTGTATGGCCCCTTCAATAACAGAAATAGTTTTTGCGTTAGGACAGGGCGACAGGGTGGTAGGCGTCAGCGATTTTACGACATATCCCCCGGAAGCGGATGCTTTGCCACGATGCGGCGGGTATATGAACCCGAACTTCGAAATCATATTGTCCCTGAACCCCGACCTCATATTTACGCACGGCAGACCCGGGGATTTTCAACAGTTCGGTAAACGCTACGGGATCGATATAGTACCGCTGCAAATCGACGATTTAACGTCGATTTATGATTCTTTCCGCCGGATAGGGGAAGTGCTGGACTCAGAGAAACAGGCGGAAGAACTGGTTAACGAAATGCAGGCCGAACTCGACGAACTCAAAGAGCAAATAGATGAAGGGTGGGAGCCGGTCAGGACCCTGATGGTCGTCGGACGCGCCCCCTCAAGCTTGAGGGAAATACACGTAGTCGGCCCGGGAGGGTTCCTCCACGACCTGCTGGAGTTAGTCGGCGGCGAGAATATCATGGGAGACCTGAACCGCCAATACTCCAGTGTCAGTAAAGAAATCGTGGCACAAAGAAAACCGGAACTGATAATAGAACTTCACGGCGAGGGGATGATGGAGGAGCAGGAACGTGAGAAATACCTGAAGGTCTGGCAGGATATGGAAACTCTACCCGCCGTTAAAAATAATAATATCCATGTTATAGAAGAAACTTTTGCTATGCTGCCCGGCCCGCGGTCAGTCAAAATTGCCGAGCGCATTGCTCAGATTTTAGGTGTGCTGGATTGAGCTTTCAGATAAAATGGCTAAAACATTAACACTTGTAAGGCACGGAACGACAGATGGCAACGAGCGGAACCTGCTGGTCGGGTCCACGGATTTGCCACTTAATCAGCGAGGGCAGACTGAAGCGGTAAAT
>PWMM01000145.1 GCA_003558195.1 Syntrophomonadaceae bacterium | reverse complement strand
ATCTATAAGTTTATCTTTACAATTTAAGTTAACCCATCATAACTGGCATTCTAACTCTTTGCTATGGCCGGTGTAAAAATATCTTGACAAACATATTGTTTTGTTCTTATATGGGTATATTATTATACAAGGCAGGTATTAATTGTGAAAGAAGTTTTAAAACGGGAAAGCAAAAAGGTTAAGACGGTTAAAAGCCCTTATGGTATGGTATCTACAGCTTCAAGTGTTGCGACAGAAGCCGGTTCGAGTATCCTGCAAAAAGGTGGTAATGCTGTGGATGCAGCCGTGGCTGCGGCTTTTTGCCTGGGTGTTACTGAACCCCAGGCATCAGGACTGGGTGGTCAAAGCATGGCCTTGTTGCGTCATGTATCTGATAACGACATATCACTGGTAGTCTATGACGGCTCATCACGGGCTCCCTTTGGGATCAACCCTAACCGGCTACCGGCTAAACCAGTCAAAGACGGCATCAGGGCTACTACAGTGCCCTCGACTCCTGCTACCCTGGGCTATTTGCATGAAACATATGGCAAGTTGTCATTTAAAGAAGTCCTGAACCCCGCTATTTGTGCGGCCAGTGATGGTTTCAAGCTATCAGAGCTACAACATAAATTGATTAACCGGGAAAAAGAGCGTCTTGTCGACCCGGTGGTGCGTTCTGTTTTATTTAAAAATGGCAAACCCCTCAATGCTGGAGACACCGTTTATCAACCTAAACTATCTGAAACCCTGGCCTATATGGCAGAAGAAGGATGGAGAGATTTTTACCTTGGTCGAATAAGCGATCTTTTTATTGAGGATATGATGAAACGAAACGGTCTTATCTCCAGGGCTGATCTAAGCCAGATTCCCTATCCCATTCAAAGAGATGTTCTCTGGGGAGAATACCGGGGACAGGCCCTGGCAACCTTTCCTCCTCCCGGCGCCGGCAGGGCGCTGGTTCAAATTTTAAATACCCTGGAAAATTTTGAACCGGAAGAGTTAGATCCTGCTAATCAACTTTACGAGGTTCTGCTAGCGATGGCTTTTCGGGCTGCGCTAATTAAAAGAGAGCGTTTTCCCATTGATGCAGACCTTTATCCTCAACTTACCGATAAATGGATGGTGGATAAACAAAGTGCTCTGAGCATTGCTACTCGCATAAAAAAATTGCTTAAATACCTGGCAGAAGAGCCTTATCCTTTGCCTCCTACTTCCGGTGAAACCACCCATTTATCGGTTGCCGATGCTGATGGCAACGTTGTAGGAATTACTCAATCGATAGAGTTAGTTTTTGGATCTAAAACCATGGCGGAAGGTTTGGGCTTTTTTTATAATAATTACATGGGGGCATTTGATTATAAAGATATGATGCATCCAAATTATCTTGTTCCTGGTGGAAGGCCGGCCAGCAGCGTAGCTCCCACCCTTTTGTTTCGTAAAAATGGCACCCCCTTAATGATGCTTGGAAGCCCGGGCAGTGAAAGAATAGCCACTACCCTGGCCCAGGTCATCACCAGGGTTGTTGATCTAGGCCAGGGTTTAGCTGAAGCAATTGAAGCGCCACGCCTGCATGCCGGGACTAAAGGAACCGTGGCGATTGAAAAAAGAGATTATAACGCGCCAGTATTGGAAACCCTTACCAGGTCTGGTTTTAAGGTTAAACCACGTGGTGCTTACAGTTTTTACCTTGGCTGTGTCCAGGCGGTTGAGCTGCCTCAAAAAACAGGTGAGCCCTTTACAGGAGTTGCAGATCCCCGGCGGGATGGCAGTGCTTGTGGTCCGGAATATTTACAGGCATCCGAATTAAAAAAGGCTTCCGAACCCGATATTTTTGGAGCCAGGAAATATCAAGAACAGAAGGAGGAACCTATTTGAAAATCGCTATCATTTACAATCGTGACAGTCAGGCGGTTATTAATCTTTTTGGTTTACCCAACCGTGAAAAATATGGCCTTAAAACTATTCAAATGATTACAGAAGCCCTTGTTGAGGGAGGGCATCAGGTCAAATCCTTTGAAGGCGACAAGAACATCATTTATGCCTTGGAGGATTTTATGCCTACCGTTATTTCCGGGGAGCGCCCCGGCCTGGTTTTTAACTTGAGTTATGGAATCCAGGGGCGGGCTCGCTATACGCATATTCCGGGCATCCTGGAAATGCTCGGGATACCCTATGTAGGCTCAGGACCAGAAACTCATGCCATCGCCTTGGATAAAGTGCTAACCAAAATGGTTTTATTGCAGAGAGGTTTGCCTACTCCTAACTTTACAGTTCTTGAAACCCCTCATTTCGAATTGCCTTTACAAGAAAGCCTGAACTACCCCCTGATTATAAAGCCGAAAGATGAAGCTGTGTCCTTCGGCCTGCGGATTGTCAACAACGATCAAGAGCTGCGTGAAGGAGTTAAAGCAATTTATGATATGTTCAAAGCGCCAACCCTGGTTGAAGAATATATCGAAGGGCGTGAGATTAATGTAGGTTTGCTTGGTAATGATCCGGTAGAAGCTTTACCGCCCTGTGAAATTATATTCAGTGAAGGAGAAAAAATCTATACTTATGAAGATAAAATAAGCAGTAGTGGTCGCAGGTTAGATAAAAGTTGCCCGGCCGATCTCCCTGATGATGTAAATAAAAAGGTCAAAGAGCTTGCTGTAGATGCTTTTAAAGCCCTTGGTTGTTTTGATAGTGCCCGGGTTGATTTTAGGTTGGATGACAAAGGCAACCCCTTTATCCTGGAGGTTAATTCCATGGCCAGCTTAGGGCCGGGAGGCTCCTATGTTTACGCTGCAGCAAAGAAAGGACTTGATTATAAAACCCTGGTTAACAGGTTAATTGAAGTGACCAGTCAGCGCTATTTCGGTCCTTTCGTCATCGAAGATTCTGCTTCCGTTAACTATGATGATCCTAAGGCGTATGCTTTTACTTACCTGACCCAGCACCGGGATAAAATTGAAGAGGAATTAAAGAGCTGGACCGATTTGCCCAGCTGGACCGGAGATCCAGT
>PWMM01000022.1 GCA_003558195.1 Syntrophomonadaceae bacterium | reverse complement strand
GCTGGGATACACGCCCCGCGAGGATCGCCTGAAGCTCCCTGCTCACCCGCCCGGTCTCGATCCCCAGCGCATTGCTTGCCTGCGCGGCATCGGCTGTCAGCTCCGCGTACTGCCCGAGCGAGATTCCCGCCGCCGCCGCCATCGGCGCCGTGTCCGCGAACAGCCCGAACAAAGCCTCCAGCGACACCCCCGTCCGGTCCGCCTGCTCCTGCAGCGTGCGCATGTGCACCCCCGCAGCCGAGAAAGCCCGCTCCATGTCCCCGCGCAGTATCGGGTCGCTCGCCACGATCATCGCCGTCATCGAGTCCCGCGTCTGCTGCAGCGTATCATTCCATTCGATACCCGCCCGCACCGCGTTGCGCATCTCCCGGGCGCTCAACGCCGCCACCGCCACCAGGCCGATCCTCCGCGCGATCGTGCCCATGACTTCCATCGCAGTGTTGATCTGCTCCGCATTCCGCCGGACTTCGTCCAGCCCCTGCTTGACCTGCCCGTCCCCCTGCATCCCAAGCTGCAAGAGAATGTTGACGATCCCAGACCGCGTAGCCATCAGCCGGCCCTCCTTTCGCTCACCCCTTCAGCACCTTCCGCCACCCGTTCAGGATCTTCTCGGCCAGCGTCCGGTTTTTCTTGCTCGCAAGCGGCGCCACCGCAGCCGCCACGGCCTCGGTAGTTGTCATCCCGATACGCGCCCGGCCGCGCTCGTCCGCCTTGATAAGCGCCTCCGCCTGCGGTATCGTGTACTCTCGCGCCGCTTCCCATGGCAACCCCGCTACGCGCGCGACTTCGGCGGTGATTTCGACGAGAGTATATCCCGCGCCAGATTTCCGAACAGCGCCCCCCGCCGCCTGTGCCGCACGAGGAGCTTTTCCAAAAAAGGGAGGTTAAGCTCCTCCCCTTTGTCCAACACCGCGCCGATCGCTTCCAGCCCGGCCCGGCCGGCCGCCTCCAGCTCCGCCCCACGGTCCTTGCCCGCGTACAGCGCGAGCATCGCCGCCTCGTCGCCGAATCCGCCGTTTTCGGCGATCACTTTCGCCAGTTTCGGCAGCTCCCCGATCGAAAGCTGCTTCACAAAAATTGTTCGCTTCTCCCCGCCGACTTCGACTTCTATTTCCTCGCCCCCGGCGAGCGTCGTCTCGTTTTTCTTTTCGTCTTCCATGTAGCCTCCAAGCTTTTCGGTTTCGCGTGTCAGGCCGCCCCGGCGTCACCGGGACGGCCCTCGCATCACAGCCAGAGAAGATTAGTCTGAGTAACCTTCGGGAGCGTTCGCGCGCCGCACGTACACATTTCCGGCATCCTCGGTCACCTCGACGAGGATCTGCGTCCTCGCTTCCTCACTCTCCCCGTCGCGCTGTGTCGCGTCGCCGGGGCGAATGATGCACGAGAAATCCTCGTGGCGATGATGAATCCGGTTTCCCGCATGCAGATCGTAGATGTAGATCGATCCGTATCCGGCACGGTGTTGCACGTCGTCCGGGTTGAGCCCGAATTCGAATTTTTCGCTCTCCGCGTCGATCGCATCCGCGGTCACCGTCGGCGTCGCCGAGGCGGTTTGCTCGGTCAGGAAAAACACGAGCCCGTGCTCCTTGTCCACCCGGAAATCCGTGCCCTCGACAAGCGGGCTCCCGCCCGAGTCGATCGTCACCGCGCTCACGTGCCGCACCCGCACACCGTCATCCGTCAGCGGATACCCTACTCCCGATTGAGACGGGCTGCCCGCCGTAAACGCGAAGGCGTCCACCTCTTCGGCCGCATAAGCCTCCTGCGTGAAGTCCTCGCCCTTGCTCGCACGCATTTCGATCTCGAGCGCCTGCAGGTCCAGCACGTTATTGTCGAGCTGGTAGATCCGCCGCCGGCTCGTCTCGGTGTGCTTGATCAGCGTCCGGCGCCCCCGGAAGGACCCCATCGTCTCGATCGCCTGAGTCTCCATTTGCGGCGTCGTGCCGATCACGTTCGCCACGCGCTTGAAGCCTTTTTGATAAGCCTCCTCGCGCGTATTCGCCCCGGCGGCAAACCAAAATTCAACGGTCGCGCCCGCCAGCACCGCATCCGTCACAAGTCTCGGAAATATCTGTTCTTTCATTGTCTCTCTATGTTTTGTGTTTTCGTATCCGCTTCCAGGTTACGCCCCCGGAAAATTCAAATTTTCGCCGAATAGCCGATGGTCTTTTTGACCGCCGTCTTCGTCGCCGTTTTCTTTTTCGCCGCCGGCCGCCTCGTCGAAGCGCCGATCTTCACACCTGCGGGAGATTCCGCCTTGCCGCTCTCCAGCCGGTCCAGGAACTCGCGCTCCTCCTTCTTCGGCTTCCCCGCCCGGAAAACCCGCAGTATCTCCCGTTTCCCCTCCGGAGAGGCGTTGCGGTAGTGCTCTTCGATCTTCTTTCTTCTCTCGTTTGTCATCGTGTATCCATGATTTGTTTACGACCTCAATCGATTGTCACATCCACCTCGAAACCAACGAAATAGGTCATCACACCCGCCCCGCCGTCGGCCCGCGCGAACGCTTCCGGCGCCAGCCGGAATTCCGGGCGCCCGCGGCCGGTCGCCCGGCCGCGAAGCGCCCGGATGGTCTCTCGCAGCACCGTGAGCGCCGCGGGACCGTTTCCGGAGCCGTTGCTTGCTTGGAGATTGGCCGATATGGCCAAAATCTGTTCCACCGTCACGCGCGACTTTTCGGCCCGCGTGACGTTGACCAGGGTGCCCGCCGCCAGGCTCAACACCGTGATCAAAATTCCCTGCTCGTTGAGCGCGCGCTCCTGAAGCTCCTGGAGCTGCTCGTAGCTCTTTACCTCGACCCCTCCAAACGCCACGACCGTCCCGGGCAGTTCCTCGGGCACGATCGGCACGTCCTCCAGCGCTTCCCACTCTTCAAGCGTCTCCTTCACCCGCGCGCTCACTTCATCGATCCTCATCGCACCCTCCTTATCCGCCGCCGCGCCTCGCGCATGGTCCTGCTCAGGATGTACTGCTGTATGTCCTCGTTCACCGT
>PWMM01000139.1 GCA_003558195.1 Syntrophomonadaceae bacterium | reverse complement strand
TACCTACCTAAAACCTACTTAAAGTTTACACGGCCAAAGTTCAAGTTGCACGGCTAACTTTCAGCTAACTTTCATTGGTAAGTTTACAGAAGCTTGTAGAACTTTGACTGTAAGCTTTAAAAGGCTGATATAAGGAGCCTCAACCGTATTAAACATGATTACGCAGCATTAGTTCAGCAGGATGAGGTTCAAGGTAAGATTGATTCTGTAAATAAGAAAGATCATACTTTCTAACATAATGGTTGATCAGGGTTAATGGGACTACCAGGGGTATAATGGATCGGCTATAGTTTTCAATAGTTTCTATCAATTCTGCTTTTTCATCACCGGTGAGATATTTTTTAAAATGGCCCATAATATGATAAAGAACATTAATATTTTTCTTAGTTGTGCTTTTTAAAGCCATCGCTTCCATGAGGTAAAGCTGATACTGCTCGAGCAGGTTGTCTCCGGCCAGATCTTTTCCGGATGCTACCAGTTTTCCCATAGCGGATAAGTGTTTTGGACTATGGGCCATTAACTGCAGCTTGTGTTGACTGTGAAACTGAATGAGTTTTTTATAATCAGGGTGGTTTCCTTTAAACGATAGCCACCGGTGGTAACAGTAAATCCGTTCAATAAAATTTTCACGTAGCTTTGCATCATGGAGACGGCCTTCCTCTTCAACCGGTAACAATGGAAAATGATCGACAACAGCTGCGGCAAATAAGCCACGCCCATTTTTTTGAGCCTGGCCGGATTTCCCGTAAACTTTAACCCGGTGCAGGCCTGAACTGGGTGAATCCTTTTTAAAAATAAAGGCGCATAGCTTTTCTTTTTCAAGGGTTTTGATCTTGTTGTAGCAGAATTGCCGCATTTTTTCTGTATGATCGAGACCGCTCTTTGTTGTAACTAGACGTGGTTTATCAGGATCACCAGACAGGTGCATAGTTTCTCGGGGAACCGGCAGGCCGCACTCAACTTCCGGGCATACAGGGATAAACTGAAAATAGTCTGCCAGGATATCTGTTACGTAGCGATCGCGTTTATGCCCGCCGTCGTATCTAACTCGGTTACCGAGCAGGCAGGAACTAACTCCTACTTTAATTTTTGTTTCCATTTGTATAGCCTCCCATCCAAAAGAGGGATAGTCAAAAAATGCTTTTTGCATTATATTTATTTTATACGATCGAGTCATGGTTGTGAATGATTATTTGGGAACTTTGCTTGTTGAAAAATGGTCTCATATTCAGACCATGAGAAAGGGTGGGTATAGTGTTTAAATACCGCAAAAAAGAATGTATAATGCTGTTTTTCGTAATTATAATGGGGCTATTATTTGCCGGATGCCAGGCTGAAGAAAATGAAATTGATACTGATCTTAACGAAGAAGTTGAAGAGCAGCCTAGTTATTTTAAGGCAGAAGGTATATTTGTCGGTCAGATTGACAGTAATTCGGTGGAAATAGAAGAGGCGGGTAACATTGAAACTTTCGGTCTTGAATCAGAAGTTGATGTATCGGAAATTAAAAAGGGTTCAAAAGTTTCTTATACATATGAAAGTAAAGAGGAAAGACCAATTATTAAAACCATTGAAGTTATCAATGGAGAAGAACCGGAAATTATTCAAGGAGAAGGCAGGTACACAGGGCGAATCGACAGACGCTCCGTAGAAATTGAAATAGCTGGTGAGTATATGGCTTTTACTGTTAATGATCCAATGCTTATTGATGAATTAATCGAGGGTTCTTTAATTGCTTTTTCTTACAAGGATAATGAGCGCAGACCTGTATTATTATCAGTTGAAGTGCTTGAACTTCCAGTTGAAGATGAAAATGGTGAACCTCTGGAAATTGAAGCCGAAGGGATTTATATCGGCCAAATTGATAGCCAGTCTGTAGAGATAGCAAGAAACAGGGCCTTTGCACTGGGAGATATTGTAAATATTGAAGATATTGCAGATGGTTCTCTGGTTGCTTTTAGCTATACAGAAACTGCAGAGCGTCCAATTTTAGAATATCTTGACGCTGTGGAAACTATGCCAGAAGGTGAGGTTTTAGCGGGAACCCTGGTAGGGCAAATCGACAGTCATTCAGTTGAAATAGAGTATGAGCAGGCTTTTATTATCGGTGAAGGAGTAAGTGTCGACGAAATTGAAAGTGGATCAGTGATTCACTTTATTTATAAAGAAGGACCGGCAAGACCTGTCTTGATATCTATATTTGAACCATAATCATATCAAAAGGTAGATTTTTCTATTGTCTATTAGTTAACAAACATGATACGATAGTGCTCGAAAAATTAAGTTGACCCAAAAAATTTAGCCTTAAACTTTTTAAGCAGGAATAATTTAATCAATGTCGAAGTTTTTTGGTTGCTGAAAAAAATGAGGTTTTGTTGCGATTTTTTAGATGAAGAGGAAAGGTTTTAAATGATTTAAGGTCTGTTTTTGCTTGAAAAAAAGACGTTAAACAGCTTATCTTGATAAAAAAGTTTTTTTGTGTACGAATATCGGGCTGGCTTAATTGATTGTGAGAGGGGTTTTATATGATAGATTGCAAAGTTTGTGCTATGAGCTATGATGAAAATGAATATAGAGTATGTCCCTATTGTGGGGAAGATCAATCAAATGATAAAAATGAGCAAACCCAAGAGACCCCACCTGAAATAAAGAAAGAACCTCGAAAGCCTGAAAAAGTGCAGGATAAGAAGCCAACATTTACAAGCAGCACGTTAAAACTTGTTGTTATAGGTGTGGTTGCAATTGTTGTTATAGGTGTGGCTATTTCTGCAATATTTGCTCTTGGAGGTAACAGTGATATAACTGTGCCTGATAAATACCCCACCATCCAGGAAGCAATTGATGCAGCTGAAGACGGCGATGAAATTATAGTTGATGTGGGAGTTTACAGGGAAAACCTTGATTTTAGGGGGAAAAATATTATTCTGCGAAGTACAGATCCCGATGATTTAGGAATAGTTGATTCTACTATCATTGATGGTACCAATAGTGGAGCGGTAGTAT
>PWMM01000158.1 GCA_003558195.1 Syntrophomonadaceae bacterium | reverse complement strand
TAGTTTGCAGATCATGATGGTATTAATATTTAAAGGAAATATTTTTTATGGAGGGATTAAGCAATGTATGAAAAGTCACGAGCCCTATTTGATGAAGCTAAAACAGTGATACCGGGCGGGGTGAACAGCCCGGTTAGGGCTTTTAAATCGATTACCCACCAGCCGCTATTTATCGACCGGGCGGAGGGAAGTCGTGTTTATGATGTCGACGGTAATGCCTATATTGACTATGTTTGCTCCTGGGGAGCATTGATCCTGGGTCATACCCATCCCCGCGTGATCGAAGCGGTAAACGAGGCTGCAAAAAGAGGCACCAGTTTCGGGGCTCCTACAGCTTTAGAGACTGAAATGGCCTCGCTGGTGGTTGAAGCTGTGCCTACGGTGGAGCAGGTCCGCATGGTTAATTCGGGCACAGAAGCAGTGATGAGCGCGCTTCGACTGGCTCGTGGTTATACAAAGCGGGATAAAGTTATTAAGTTTAGCGGTTGCTATCACGGACACTGCGACAGTTTTCTGATCCGGGCCGGTTCAGGGGCTGCCACCTTAGGCTGCCCTGACAGCCCGGGTGTAACGGAAGGCACCGCTGCCGACACCATTTTACTTTCCTACAACGACCTGGTGGCAGTACAGGAAGTTTTTTCACAGCAAGGGAATAATATTGCTGCTGTGGTGGTCGAGCCGGTTGCCGGCAACATGGGCCTTATATTGCCTGAAGAAGGATTTCTGCAAGGGTTGCGTAAGGCAACTAAAGAGTATGAGGCGCTGTTAATATTTGATGAAGTCATTAGCGGTTTTCGGGTCAGCCCGGGCGGGGCCCAGCAATATTTTGCAGTATCACCTGATTTAACTACCCTTGGTAAAATAATTGGCGGAGGATTACCGGTAGGTGCCTATGGCGGCAGGCGTGAAATTATGGAACACCTGGCTCCGGTGGGCCCGGTTTACCAGGCTGGAACCCTGTCCGGTAACCCACTGGCTATGGCTGCCGGATTGGCTACCTTGCAGCAATTAAAAGTACCCGGTTTTTATGAATCCTTGAATAACAAAAGAATTAAACTGGAAACCGGACTGGCCGAGGCGGCAGCTGCCGCGGGTATCACCATTAACCAGACCGGGATCGGTTCCATGTTTGGCACATTTTTTAATGCCGAGCCGGTAGTCGATTTTGATAGCGCTGCCAGTTCTGATGCTGAACAGTTCAAGGTCTTTTTCCGCGCGCTGCTTAAAGCAGGTGTTTACATCGCTCCTTCTCAATTTGAAAGCGGCTTTATCTCCGCTGCCCATAACGAGGCGGATTTAGATGAGACGATTGAGGCAGCAGGAAAGGCTTTTTGGGCGGTGCGGGAATACCTGGACCGGCAAGATGGCTCTTCTCAAATGATTTCTTAAGCTTTTCAGGAGGCGGCTTGATGGAAATTGTAGCACTTGGCATTAACCATAAAACAGCAGCCCTGGAAACCAGGGAGAAAATTGCTTTTACAGCCAGGGATAAAGCTGAAGCTTATACCTGGTTGAAAGACTATGAGCCTGCCTTTGAAGCAGTAATTATTTCCACCTGCAACCGGACTGAAATTTATGCCTGCAGCAGTAATGCAGGGCGTAGCCGGCGGATCCTAATGGAGATGCTCGAAAAGTCCAGAGGGGTACAGTTTGCCGAGACTGAAAATAGCCTTTACTTTTACAGCGGTTTTGAGGCTGTATCTCATCTTCTGGCGGTGACGGCCGGGCTCGATTCAATGATCCTGGGTGAAACCCAGATCCAGGGCCAGGTTAGAAAAGCTTACGAGGATGCGGTGGAAGCTGGTGCCGCTGGTAAGGCTTTACACGGATTGTTCCGGCAGGCGGCCAAGTGCGCCAAGCGGGTTCAGACTGAGACCAGGATCAACCATAACTCGGTTTCGGTCAGCTACCTGGCGGTAGACATGATTAAAAAAGAACTGGGTAGTTTTGATCAGCTCGCAGTGCTGGTAATCGGGGCGGGTAAAATGTCCAGGCTGACCCTGCAGCACCTGTTTGAAGCCGGGGCGAGGGATATCCGGGTTACCAGCCGCACTTTTGAGCGGGCCAAAGACCTAGCCCACCTGTTTGAAGGCAGGACCGTCGACTTCAGCCGTAAAGAAGAGACCCTGCCCGGTATCGACATAATCATCACTTCCACCGGAGCACCACACTTGATCCTGCGCCGGGCGGACTTAGAGCAGGTTATGCCAAAAAGGGGTCACCGGCCTCTTTTTATCATCGACATTGCCGTGCCCCGGGATGTGGACACGGCGGTGCGGGAAATAGATAACGTTTACCTTTACGATATGGACAGCCTCCAGCAGGTGGTGGCGGCAAACCTTAAAGAGCGGGAGAAAGAGGCCCTGGTGGCAAAAAACCTGGTCTCAGAAGAAGCAGAAGAATACCGGGTCTGGTTCAAGGCCCTGGATGTCGCGCCTGTGATTAAGGCCCTGCGTGAAAAGGCAGACCGGATCCGGCAGGCGGAGACGGAAAAGTGTCTGGAAAGTAAGCTGGTCGGCTTGAGCGAGAAGGAAAAACGGGCTGTGGAAAACCTGAGCTCTTCGATCATGAACGCTTTGCTCAAGGAGCCGATTTTGAACATGAAGAGTACAGCCGTCAGGGAAACCAAAGACTTCCATTTAGAATGCCTGCTCTACCTGTTTAACCTGCAGCAGGAATTTGAAGGAGGAGGCCGCACCGGAGCGGTGGCAGATGGCCGGAATCAGGAGGCAGTTTTAGCTCAAAAACAGGAGAGCCGGAAGGGGGACGAGCCGGATGGGTGGTAATCACCATCATAATGGAGCTGTCCATAAAGCTAAAGCCGGTTACCCCGGCGGAGCGAGGCCTCTTGAGCCGCGGAGCAAGCTTCTGTCCGGGATTATTTTCGTTTTCGGGGTGATCAGCCTCGGCACACCCTGGGTCCTTGTGGTGGCGTTTATCTTCGCTGCCGGTTTTGCCCTCCGGGGCGGGTTTAAGGTGAGACAGTTATTTAAAAAACTGGCCCT
>PWMM01000109.1 GCA_003558195.1 Syntrophomonadaceae bacterium | reverse complement strand
GCATGTAATCCATGGCTGCCATGTTTTGCAACGCTTTACCCATTACGATGACCTGGGAACCCTGGTCGGAAGTAGGTTTCAGAAGAACAGGGTTCATATTAACTTGCGGTTCGATCCCGGCAGCTTCAGACTGCATTACCTGGGCCCGTCCCATTTCAAAACCTTCTTTAGTTACATAAGAGTTTAAAGCCATGTTTTGAGCTTTAAAGGGAGCAACACTGTAACCATCCTGCCTGAAAATACGGCACAGGGCAGCGCATAAAAGGCTTTTCCCTGCTGAAGATGCCGTTCCCTGGAACATAATCATTCCTTTCAACGGCTAACACCTCCTTTAGAATCTCCGGCTTCATCCCCGCTGGTTCCTGGAGACTCGAGAGTTAAAGCATAGAACTTTTTTAGGTACCTGCTGATTACTTCAAGCAGGAAATTATTATCACGGCGCTTACGGACTGCTATCCGGAAAAAACGCTGGTCTAACCCGTGGAAATTATCCGCCCGCCTGATTAAAACTCCCTGCCGGGCCAGTTCTGCTTGAAAATCAGCAACCTTAAAACCGTTTAGTGTTCCCTGCACTAAAAGATAATTAGCTGCACTGTCAAAAACCCTGAACGCACCTTTTTCCGCCAGGCCTGCACTTAAATAGCGGCGTTCTTGATCAATTAACTGCAAGGCTTTTTCCAGGTACCCTTCTTGCCGCAGGCAGTAAAGGCCTGCCTTTTGAGCCAGGGTGTTAACCCGCCATGGATCGCCCCAGCGGCTTAATTTTTCCATATCTGCCTCAGGCCCCGAAAGACAGCCCAGGCGCAAACCGGGCAAGGCCCAGAGCTTGGTTAAAGAAAGCGTGATCCAGAGGTTATCCTTAACCACGTTGCGTAAAGTAGCTTCCAGGCTGCCGGTGAGAGGAATAAAACTTTCATCGATCATAACCTGCGCTTTCTTCTTTTCCGTCAGCAAAACCAGTTCCAGCAATTTCTGCCTGGAAAACAATTCCCCGGTAGGATTGGAAGGGTTGCAAAACACAACCAGGTCGCCTGGGCCCAGCCTGTCTTCCAGGGCCCGGGGTTCGAATGTTTCCTTTGGAGGCAAAGAATAACGCTCCACCTGTGATCCGGCCAGGTTAGCCGCTTTTTCATATTCAGAAAACGTAGGCGCCGGAATAAAAACCCGCCGGGGCTTTTTCCAGATTACCAGCAGGTGGATCAACTCGTTGGCCCCGTTCCCCAGGATCAACCTCTTTTCAGAAAGATTCAGGAAGATGGCCAGCTGCTCGCGTAGATCGCGGGCCTGCGGCAACGGGTAATGCACGATATCCGGCAGGCTTTCTTTTAAGTGATCTATTAAACCTTCAGGTGGCCCCAGGGGATTAACATTACTGCTGAAATCAATGATCCTGCCACCATCCGGGTTCCAAAGCTCTACTGCCCTGGCCAGGTCACCACCATGGCCCCCTGTTTCATCTTTATAAGAACTGGACAAGTTCAATCACCACCTTTGCTGTTAAACCGGTAGCAGTTGCAGCCTTCAAAGCCAGGTAAAAACCAACCAGGAATAACATTTCTCCCAACTCGCTGGAAGCACCCAGGATATCTCCTGTTAATCCACCGAGTCTGCGCCCGGCATAACTAGATAATCCCTGCGCGCAAGCCAGGGCCAGCAGGCAACCGAAAAGGACAGCCACGGCCAGGTTAAAATGCCACCAGCTAAAAAGGCCGATTATAATAACAGCCCCGAGAGAAGCTTTTAAAAAGATAGGCCAGCGCAGTTCCCTTAAGAAGAGGTCACCGAGGCCATGGTTACGGGCTGGTGCAGACAGGGTTCCGGCATAAACAATCGCCCAGCGGCCGGCAAGGGGCATAAACAACAGGGCCACCGGCATGAGAAGGGGATCTTCAAATACCGATAGCAACGAATACTTTAACAGGTAAACAAAAATAATCGCAGCCGCGCCCATTACTCCTGTAGCACTGTCTTCCATGGCTTTAAAAGCTTTATCCCGTTCCGTAGTGCCGATCAAACCGTCTGCTGTATCGGCCAGGCCGTCAAAATGCAAGCCACGGGTAAGAAAAAAACTCAAGATCAAGGCCATTACCGCTACCGGTCCCGCCGGGAAAACCAGGCTTAAAAACCAGGCTAGACCGGCCAGGAACAGGCCAAGAGTAATGCCGACCAGGGGAAAACAGGCAGCTGAATTTGCCAGATCTTTACCACCGGGGCCAAGCTGAACATGGGGCAGCGGAATAATGGTTAAAAAGGAGAGAGCCCGCAGGTAACTTCTCAAAAAAGAAAAACCTCCCTGGATAATAGAAAATAATAGATTACCACGAAACAACCAAAAGCGATCATTGAAACCCTCCCGAAAAGCTTTAAACCTCTTGAAATGTCATCCGGCCGGGCATCCCTTCCGGTAACGTTAATGACTGGCTGTTTTTTTAAACGCCCCTGATAATAATCCGGGCCGCCAAATTTTATACCCAGAACCCCGGCTGCTGCAGCTTCTGGCCAGGCACTGTTAGGGCTGCTATGTTTATCGTGATCTTTCAAGAGAACCTTTAAACCGTGGCTGGCAGTTTTTTCAAAGCCTCCCGCTAAAACCAGCAAAATCGCAGTTAAGCGGGAAGGTATAAAGCTCAAGATATCATCAATTCTAGCCGGAAAGTAACCCAGGTCCCTGTATTCATCGTTTAGATAGCCAAGCATAGAGTCTAAAGTATTAACCGCTTTATAGAAGACCGCCAGGGGAGCTCCCCCGATGGCAATAAAAAAAAGCGGTGCCACAAGACCATCCGCACTATTCTCAAAAAGGCTCTCCAGGGAAGCACGGGAAACACCACTTTCATTTAACTCTGCGGTATCCCGGCTCACCAGCATGGCTACACTCGACCTGGCCCGATCCAGGCGGCCGGCTTTAAGGCTCACACTGACCCTGTCCACGTGCTTGTGCAAATCTCCCCCGGCTAAGACGGTAAAAATAATATAGATCTCAAGAAAAAAACCAACCAGGTCATGTAT
>PWMM01000169.1 GCA_003558195.1 Syntrophomonadaceae bacterium | reverse complement strand
TGCAGCGTCAGGTTGGTGATTTAAAAGTTAATTCAGGCGGCCTGGCTTACCGGGGTCTTTTGGTCCGCCACCTGGTGCTTCCGGGTAACCTCGCTGAAAGCGAGAACATTGCCCGGATGCTAAAAGAAGAAATATCTCCTCATTGCGCCGTTAATGTTATGGCTCAATATTACCCGGCGTACCAGGCAGTAGAATATCCACCGTTGAACCGCCGCTTGAACTCGCTCGAATACCTAAAGGCCCGGGAAGTATTTCAAAAAGCCGGGCTGCGGGTGCTCTAAATAACCGATTTTTAATTGACCCTTTTTGCCATGCTGGTGTAGAATGGAAATAAATAAGCATGAGATTAAAAAAATCAGTTTTTTCTTGTAGGGACCTTTATATTTAAGGAAACTAATCATTAAGGAGGAGATCATTATGGCAGGAGCAGTAAAAGAAATTAAGGAAAATCAATTTGATGCTGAGGTTATGAAGGAATCACTTCCGGTTCTGGTTGATTTTTGGGCTCCCTGGTGTGGACCCTGTAAAATGCTGGGGCCGGTTTTAGAAGATGTTGCAGCCAGCAATGAAGGGCGTCTGAAAGTTGTTAAGGTTAACGTAGATGAAAACCAGAACCTGGCCCAGAAATATGAGGTAATGAGTATTCCCACCATGTTCCTATTTAAAAACGGCGAAGTGATAGATAGTTTTATGGGAGCCATGAATAAGCAGGCTTTAACTGAAAAAGTGGAACAGCACCTCTAATTATATTGCCTGGGTAGCTTATAAAAAGGTTTCTCACTGGCCTTTCAATAATAAGGCATTTTACGATTGTCTTAAAAACTAACTTATCCTATTAACTTAACCGGTTCTTGACCCATTATTTTAATACAAGCAAGGCTTGCAACCAGTAGAGCTTGGGAGAGGTATCAGGTTTTTATTTGGTAAGCTTCAAATAAACTTCTGATTGAAAGGATTTTATTAGATTAAGCAGGAAAGAGCGTTCCAATCGGCGAATAACATTAAAAATATTCCGAAAGGATGTGTTCTAGCCATGGAACGACAGGCGATCGGCCAGGTGACCCATTACTACGGTAAAATAGGGGTAGCTATCCTCAAGCTTGAAGCCCCGTTGTCGGTGGGAGATACAATAGCCATAGTCGGAGCAACCAGCGATTTGGAACAGGAAGTTAAATCTATGCAGGTGGAACATCACAATATTGAACGGGCTTCCGCGGGTGATCTGGTCGGTCTAAAGGTTAAAGATAAGGTGCGGGAAGGCGATGCAGTATTTAAGATAATCAAGGTAGATCATTAAACTTAAAACATTGAATTCTTGGTTATTTCGCTGTACAAAACTTTCTATTTTTAAATAAAGTGTACTACCAAGTTTACAGCTTTTTAAAAGAATAGCTGCATCATTTGAGGTAGTTTGTAGACCTCACAAAACCTGTTTTATAACAGGCGAGGTAGCTATGATTTGTTTATAACAGGTGATTCGGTAATTGAATGGGCACAACAGTGGAAAGCAGCGCTTTTTTTTTAAGCCTGCAAAAAATGAACCCCCGGGTTCTAACTATGCTCATCAAGCCCTGGCTGGAATGGTCAGGGCTATTCCGATCATTCTTGGCTACCTGCCAATCGGTTTAGCCTTTGGCATACTGGCCTCGACAGCGGGGCTTAGTATTTACAGTGCCATAGCCATGTCTGTATTTGTTTTTGCCGGCTCTGCACAGCTGGTTGCCATCGGTTTGATCGATACCGGAGCTGCGCTGGCTACTATTACTATGACCGTTTTTTTGATAAACCTGCGGCATCTGCTCATGAGCGCTTACCTGGCTCCTCATCTTCGCTATTTACAAACCTGGCAACAGGCCCTGTTTAGTTATGAAATAACCGATGAAACTTTTGCAGTGCATTCAAGCTATTTTCGCCGCAAAGGCTCTCCTCCGAAAGCAGAACTTTTTGCCCTGAACCACTCTGCCCACCTGGCCTGGGTTGTTGGCACCCTCCTTGGAGCCTTGCTGGGTGCCAGCCTTACTTTTGATATCGAGGTATACGGGATTGATTATGCCTTACCGGCCATGTTTATTGCTTTGCTGGTAATGCAAGTTGAACATTACAGGCATGTTGTTATTGCTGTCTTATCTGCCGGGCTGGGTCTAATTTTTTATCTTAACGGAATGAACCAGCTTTATATTATTCTTTCTACCACCATCGCTGCTACTGTCGGTGCCCTCTGGAAAGATCATAACAGGCCCGGTGAATCAAGCGAGGTAAAAGAAAACGGAGAGGAGGGTGAGCATGCCAGGTTTTAGTCCTACCGAGGCGGTCCTTTTAGTCGTTCTAATGGCAGTTGTTACTTACATGCCAAGGGTAATCCCCGTTCTGGTGCTGTCGCGGCGCAAATTGCCTGAACCGGTAGAACGCTGGCTCTCATACGTGCCGGTAGCGGTTTTAGCCGCCTTGCTTACACCGGTCCTCATTGCCCCGGAGGGGACGGTTGATCTGGCAGTAACTACAAACCCTGCTTTTTGGGTTTCTATTCCAGTATTAGTAATCGCTCTTTTCACCCGCAACCTTTTTGCCACTGTTTTTTTTGGCATGATCATGATTGCCCTTCTCAGGTATTTTTTAACTTGATCAAGCTTCTAATCAATTCCTGGATTTAAGATAGCGAATTAAGTATGAGAGTATAAGACAGGGCCATTTCTTAATGAAAGTTGCCTGCTGCCAATCCGTCATCCTTTCTGGTCTGGAGGATTTTTTAGTTCCTTAAAATTGACAGGTTGCCATTGCAGCGAAAAGAAGATCATGCAATAAACCCGTAAAGAAAGGGGCGCAGTTTTATCGTTTCTCCTTTCAGGATGCGCAGCGTATAAAAACGTTATATTCGCTCACATGACGCTATTTAAGATGCTATGATAAATGTCAAGCTTTGCTGTGAATAACTAAAATGCACAATAAAGTACCAGTCCTGACAAAATAGTAATAATTGTCAGCGAACAACCCGAGGATCCTTTAAACAGTCT
>PWMM01000270.1 GCA_003558195.1 Syntrophomonadaceae bacterium | reverse complement strand
TCAAATAAAAATACTTCTTGATCTAACGATGCTATTTTAGTCTGAGTCATCTAAGCCGGATTAGCCGGTGGCATAAAATTTGGTTTTATATAACCATATTCGGGTTTAAGCCAATAGAAAAACTAAATTAAGCCCCATCGGGTGTAAAGCTTCTTGAGGCCAGTTCCCGGTCCAGCATCAGGATACCGTGCCCGGTTTCACCAACCCGTTTCACCTGGTTGAGTAGCTTGCCCATGCTGGCTTCTTCTTCTACCTGCTCATCTACAAACCACTGCAGGAAGCTAATGCTGGGATAGTGTTTTTCCTCTTGTGCGATAGCCATTAAATCGTTAATCAGGCTGCTTACCAGCTTTTCATGCTCCAATGCCAGGGTAAAGATTTCTTCAACCGATTTAAATTCACGCTTGGGGTCTTTAAATCCGGTAATAACAGCTTCTTCCCCCTGGTCAAAGATAAAGTTAAAAAACTTCATGGCATGAAACCGCTCTTCTTCAGCCTGTACCTCGAAAAAGTTGGCGAAGCCGTCGAGGTCCTCTTTTTTAAAATAAGCGGCCATGGCCAGGTAATAGTGGGCGGAAAAAAATTCATGAGTGATTTGTTCGTTCAATTTGGCCAGTAATTTTTCTGATAGCATATCAATCATCTCCTTTTTCCTTATTATAGCATAATCTCTTATAATTTCTACCAACACCCCGGCTTGATGAACCAGCTCCTCTAACCTGCCAATAATCATAAGCATCTTAACACAAACATGAGTTAGGATGGCTTCAATGATCTTACGTCCTGCGGTTATAACCTTTGTCGATGTTGTAACCCGTGCTGGGAAGATGACTGTCGATCTAGAAGAAGTTACCATAGAAAAAGAATCTTTTTTAAACAGTTGCTCTTTAGCCGAAGCCCGTATTCCGGAGCAAACCGGATTGATCGTGATTGCCGTTAAAAAGGTGGACGGGGAAATAGTATTCAATCCAGGCTCCCAGTATATTTTATCTGAATCGGAAAACCTTATTGTCATGGGACACGAAGACCAGGTTGATAAATTACGTATCCTTGCTGCAGCCAGCAAAAGTCTTTAATTAGCTAAATAAAAGCAATACTGATTTAACCGAAATTACTGTCCCCAAAACCCGGGCAATCTTTTAATTACGGCAGTAGCAAATATATGCCCTGCCATCATGCTAACCATCACCAAAAAAATATTCTCCGTGTAATAAGCAGTCAAAACTATGGCTGAGCTCATAATGCTAATATAAACAATAGAGTGGACCCAATCGGGCATCCTGCATTCATTCCCTTTTGGAACAGGAGAACAGGTCTCTTGTCCCAGCTTTTGTTAACTCGCTCCCTTATCTGCCTACCGGATGAGTGCCAGGGAAAAAACTGATCATTTTAATTAATATGCTCAGAAAATATACTGCAAACTGTAACCTGGGACAGGGGACCTGTCCCAGGTTATGTTAACTTTTGCATTCAGGTTTATTCCTGGGACAAGGGATCTATTCCCCTGTCCCAGGATTGCTTTATACTTTTTCGAGGTTAACGGCGCAAACTTTTAGTTCCGGAATGCTTGCCACCGGGTCTAACTCTGAATTGGTAAGCTGGTTGGCACAGGTTTCAGCAAAGTGGAAAGTCATAAATACAATCCCTTCCTTTAAGTCCGAAACCGGTTTCACTTCAGCTTCGACTTCGCCCCGTCTTGAGGTCAGCCGGACTTTATCATTTTCATTTAAGCCCATGCGTTCTGCATCTTCTTTACTGATTAAAGCTTTTTCAACATCGTATAAATCACTCAACCCCTTTGATCGCCGGGTCATGGTTCCGGTATGGTAATGATAAAGCGATCTGCCGGTGGTGAGTATAAATGGGTAGTCCTTATCGGGCACTTCGGCTGCCTGCCGGTGTTCTACCGGTTTGAACTGGGCCTTTCCGCTGCCGGTCAGGAAGGTTTCACCATACAAAATTGGCGTGCCGGGGTGGTTTTCATCCAGGCATGGCCAGCAGAGGCCGCCTTGTTCTAGCCTCTCGTAGGTGATTCCTTTCCATTTCGGGTTCAACTCGCCTATTTCCTTTAAAACTTCGGCAGCATCGCTGTAATCGAACCCTTGCAAACCGAGCCTCTGGCCTAGCTCACAAAAGATTTCCAGGTCACTTTTTGCTTCACCGGGGGCGCTTACTGCTTTACGGATCCACTGAACCCGCCGTTCGGTATTGACGAAAGTGCCATCCTTTTCAGCAAAAGAAGCTGCCGGCAGGACGACGTCGGCATAATCGGCAGTTTCGGTGAAGAAGAGGTCCTGGACGACCACCAGTTCGAGCTTTTGCAGGGCTTCTGTAATTTTACAGATATCCGGTTCACTGACAACCGGGTTTTCTCCCATCACATAAACCCCTTTGATTGTCCCTTCCAGGGCAGCTTTGAACATCTTGGTCATGGGCATGCCCGGCTGATCCGGGATTTTTGTACCGTATGCTTCAGAGAACTTTTTGTTCGCTTCCGGTGAGTTTACCGGCTGGTAGCCGGGAAAAACGTTGGGCAGGGCGCCCACATCGCAAGCCCCCTGGACATTGTTCTGGCCCCGCAAGGGGTTGACGCCACCTCCGCGCTGGCCCAGGTTCCCTGTCAGGGTGGCCAGGCCAGCCAGGGCCAGGACGTTGTCTGTGCCGCTGGTGTGCTGGGTTATTCCCATGGTGTAAAGGATCGCTGCCGGATTGTTTTCGGCATAAATTCTGGCCGCTTCGGCAATTTTTTCAGCCGTAACCCCGGTAATTTCAGACATTTCGTTTAAATTGATAGCATGAATCTTCTCTGAATATTCTTCAAACCCTTCCGTCCGGTTTTTGATGAACTCTTCATCATAGAGTTTTTCTTCAAGGATTACTTTTGCCATCCCCAGAAGCAGGGCAGCATTAGTCCCCGGTTTAAGCTGGAGGAATACATCTGCTTTTTCCGCTATTTTAATTCGCCTGGGGTCGGCTACGATCAGTTTGGCGCCATTTTTGATGGCCCGCCTGATCCGGTAGCCGATAACCGGGTGGGTTTCGGTGGTGTTGGAACCG
>PWMM01000155.1 GCA_003558195.1 Syntrophomonadaceae bacterium | reverse complement strand
TTGTAGAGAACTTAAATATCAAGGGGATGATGAAAAATCATTGTCTTGCAAAATCAATCGGGGATGCTTCATGGTTTGAATTTAACAGACAACTTGAGTACAAATGCAAGTGGAATTTTAAGTATTACCTTAAAGTAGGAAGGTTTGAACCTACAAGCAAAACATGCTCAAACTGTGGGTGTATTCAAGAAATGCCTTTGAGTAAAAGATTCTTTAATTGTCCCGATTGTGAAATATTTATAGATAGAGATTTAAATGCATCTCTAAACGTTAGAAATATAGGATTGAGTACGCTGGGGCACAGCGGATTTCAAGCTTGTGGAGATGGTTCGTTGGAACTGTCTTTGAAGCAAGAAAAAGAATGCTTAGAAAACTAAGCAGAAGCCACGGGGCTTGCCCCGTGGAGTGTCACTTATTCAGAACTTGAATAATAAGTGAAGGCAGGGATTGCAAATTACAGGACAAGAAGAGCTGATATACCTGAATGCTTTCAATTGCATGCCTTTTTTGGGCCCTAAACGTATCACCGCTTTAATTAGTGCCATGGGCTCAGCAAAACAGTCCTGGCAGTCATCTGAAGAAGTAGTTAAGCAGGTAGAAGGTTTTGAAAACATAGCAGTTAGATTGTTCGAAGAGAAAAGAAAAATTGACCCACCTAGTGAATGGGAAAAGCTTTATAAAAAGGGTATTAAATGTATAGCTACTGGCTCAGCTGAATACCCTGTGCTCTTAAAGCAATTAACCTGCCCACCACCTGTCCTTTATTACCGTGGCAACCTTAAGGGCGAAAATAACCAGGTTATTGCGATTGTTGGAAGCAGGCGCGCCACGTTTTATGGCAAGGAAGTAGCCCAGCGCCTGGCCGGAGAACTGACCACGGCCGGTGTTAGCATCGTTAGTGGTATGGCTCTGGGTGTTGATACAGCTGCCCATATAGGTTGCCTGGAAAACAATGGTTACACGATAGCGGTTCTGGGCTGCGGACTTGACCACTGCTATCCTCCCAGTAATAAAGATTTAATGGAGCAGATTGCCTCTTCGGGAACAGTAATGAGTGAGTTTCCCTTGGGAACCAGACCCCTGCCCGGCCATTTTCCGCAACGAAACCGTATTATCAGCGGTTTATCTTTAGGCACTGTTGTTGTAGAAGCTACAGCAAAAAGCGGGTCTTTAATAACGGCTAATTATGCTTTAGAAGAAAACAGGGAAGTATTTGCCGTGCCGGGTAACATTGGCAGCCCATATAGCCGGGGCTGTCATCAACTGATTAGGGAAGGAGCTCACCTGGTCGAGTCGGCTTCAGATATTCTAAATGAAATTTTAATTGATAGGCCGGCTGAGGAACAATTAACCCTGGTTCCAACAGCTCAAAATCTAAATAGTGATGAAAAAAAAGTATTAAGCTTAATTCCCTACCAGCCGATGCACATTGATGATCTGATCAAGGTTTGCGGTAATCCGGCTTCAGAAATAATAAGCACACTTCTGTCTCTTGAACTAAAGAAGCTGGTTCGCCAAACTCCTGGCAAATACTTTTGCCGAATTTGACAAATATGATAAAATACCTTCCGGAGAGTTAATACAAAGAATTTTTCTTAGATTAAGGAGAGTCAATTAACAATGAACCTGGTTATCGTTGAATCACCAACTAAAGCAAGAACAATAAAAAAGTTTCTCAGTAAGAACTACCAGGTCCTGGCTTCTAATGGGCATCTAATTGATTTACCTAAAAGCAAACTCGGGGTTGATGTGGAAAATGATTTTTCACCGCGTTATATTACTATCAGGGGCAAAGGAAAAATTTTAAAAGAACTTAAAAACAAAGCAAAAAAAGCAAAAAAGGTATTTGTTGCCGCCGATCCTGATCGTGAAGGGGAAGCGATATGCTGGCATATTAGTCGGGCTTTGAATTTAGATCAAGAAAAACCACATCGGGTAGAGTTCAATGAAATAACTAAAGATCGGGTTAAAGAAGCCTTTAAGCATCCACGCTTGATTGATTACAGCAGGGTGGATGCTCAACAGGCCAGACGTATCCTTGATCGCCTGGTTGGTTATTCTATAAGCCCGTTGCTGTGGCGTAAAATTAGAGGCGGTCTTAGTGCCGGGAGGGTTCAATCAGTAGCAGTTCGCTTAATCTGTGACCGCGAGGAGGAAATAAACAGTTTCGAACCTCAGGAATACTGGAGTTTAAAAGCTGACCTTTGTGAGAATAAAACCAAAAGTTGTTTTAAGGCAGCTTTAGAAAGATATAATAACAAAAAAATTGAGCTGAAAAATAAAGCGGAAACTGATCAGGTCATTGAAGCCATGGGCGATGTGAAATATTTTGTCGATAAAGTAAAAAAGAGCCAGCGGAAACGAAAACCTTTTGCTCCTTTTACCACCAGCAGCATGCAACAAGAAGCTTCAGTCAGACTTGGTTTTACCAGCCGTAAAACTATGATTATTGCTCAACAGCTTTATGAAGGTATAAACTTAGGCTCCGGCGAAACTGTTGGATTAATAACCTATATCAGAACTGATTCCAGTAGGATTTCCAACCAGGTTCAAGTAGAAGCTCGTTCTTTTATATCAGAAAAGTATGGTGCTAATTACTTACCAGAAAAACCACCTCTTTACAAATCCGGCAAAGGAGCTCAAGATGCTCATGAAGCAATTCGCCCAACTTCGATTAAGCGAGAGCCAAAGCTTATAAAAAAATATTTAAGCAGGGATCAGTTTCGTCTTTATACATTGATTTGGAATCGTATGATGGCTAGCCAGATGAACCCTGCTATTTATGATCAGGTACGGGTTGAAATACTGGCAGGCGACTATACTTTTAAGGCAACCGGTTCTGCCTTGCGGTTCCAGGGATTCATGGTTTTATATCAAGTTGAAGAGACTGAGGAAGAAACTATATTGCCTGATTTAGAGGAAGGGCAGGAACTCCACTTAATGGATTTGGTTCCAGAGCAGCATTTTACCAAGCCACCTCCCCGCTATAACGAAGCTTCCCTGATCAGAACCTTAGAGGAAAAAGGGATCGGACGTCCCAGCACCTATAGCCCGATTATA